>NZ_JAUBQB010000004.1:96302-144373 GCF_036701035.1 Microcoleus sp. Pol7_B2
GGAAGCTATGCCTCTTTGGAAGATGCACAAACTAAGGTCCTGGGCAATTCTACGGCTGCTGGTTTCTTCGCCTTTACTAATGCGTCGAACGAGACGGTGTTGTATTTTGACTCGAACGGTACCGCAGCCACTGGTTCTACCTTAATTGCGAATCTGGGTACTGCTGCTAGCAATCTGGGCACGGCGGACTTTGTATTTACAGGTACGATCGCATCTTCTCCTGCTGGTACTACTACCAACTCAGGCAGCGTTGTGGATTTAATCACTAATCCCGGTACTTTCCCGACAAACGGAGTTAACAATTTCGGTTCTGGTGTTGGCGGTTACAACTTCACCACTCCTGTCTTATTTACAGGAAGTGCGACAGCTAATAACGTCACCGGCACTGAGTTTGCTGACATCTTGAACGGCGGATCGAGTGCTGATATTTTCGACGGCGGTGCAGGTAACGACAGCATCTTCGGCGGCGCGGGTAGCGATACTCTCAACGGCGGCGAGGGGAATGACACTTTAATCGGTGGTGTGGGAACCAATGTTCTCAACGGCGGTGCTGGTTTGGATGTGTTTGTGTTCAGCGGAACTACTGCTGACGGCGGGGATGTAATTACCAATTACAGCATTACTGATGATGTAATTAACCTCGACAGCACTGGTTTTGCAGCCTTTACAACCGGATCTGGGCCTTTGGGTTCGAGTTTCTACGCTTACAGCAGCACAGTGTCTGATGTAACTGTGTTTGAAGCAACTTTAACCGGGCCGTCCATCATGGCTATCTACGACGGTTTGTCTACTAAACTGTATTACGATAGCAACGGTTCTACGGTTGGTGGTAACAGTTTGTTTGCCACTGTCGATGTCAATTTGGGACCGACCGGTAATTCTGAATTGTTCTTGTTCTAAACGGCAAGAATCCTAATCGGGATATCAGCGGTACGGTTAGGGACACAGCATGGCTGTGTCCCTACAAAATACGGGTAAGGACACAGCATGGCTGTGTCCTTTTTTTTTAATTGTTAAACAATTTAGTCGCTATTTTTTGGGCAGGGAAATGGGATTGCCGTGTCCTCTTTTGCGTTGTTGTCGATGGTTGGAGTCGATCGCACTCGCGAGGGCAATTTCACCATCCAATCCGGTTTATTATACCCGTTACCCGAAATCTGGATACAGCGCCGTGCCATTTCCATACAATTAATCGGGATGTGGTTAAATTTGTATTCATTAATCCCTCTCCTATGCAAGTAAAAACGCCACTTTACTTTTTGATAGTAAATTGTCATAACTTTGATTTTAGTCAACAGCTTTTTTAACCATTAAGTGCGACACCTAATAATTCTTGTCCTCCAAAATATAATAAAAATTTATAATTTAATCGTAGGAGTGAAGCGGGCCATGCCCCTCCTACAAATAAAGTCCTCGATCGCCCCCATCTAAAATCTATGAGTGCCCCATTGAGTACCCAAAATCCCTTGTCAGTCTCTTTCGCCGATGTGGAGGCGGCGGCAAAGCGCTTGCAGGGCAAAGCTTTCAAGACGCCGGTGCTGACTTCGGAAACTTTCAACAAACGCACAAATTCTCAGGTATTTTTCAAATGCGAAAACTTTCAGCGCACGGGTTCGTTTAAATTTCGGGGTGCTTGCAATGCTTTGATGCAGCTATCTGAAGCCGAAAAACAGCGGGGAGTGTTGACTTTTTCTTCGGGAAATCACGCGCAGGCGATCGCCCTGGCGGCGCGGTTGCTAGAAATTCCTGCTACTGTTGTCATGCCTGCTGATGCGCCCAAAGTCAAGCAAGAGGCGACTCGCGGCTATGGTGCGGAAATTATTTTGTACGATCGCACTCAAGTTGCGCGGGAAGAGCTCACCGCCAAAATTGCCGAGGAGCGACACTTGACAATTATTCCTCCTTATGATGACGCGCGGGTGATTGCGGGACAAGGTACGGCGGCGCTGGAATTAATCGCAGAAGTTGGGGAGTTGGATTTGCTGTTAGTTTGTTGCGGTGGCGGGGGTTTGCTGTCGGGATGCGCGATCACAGCAAAAACTTTGTCTCCGCAGTGTAAAGTAATAGGAGTAGAACCCGAGCAAGCAGACGATGCTGCGCGATCGTTCCGCACGAAAACGCTACAAACTGTTACTAACCCGGATACGATTGCTGACGGTGCGCGCACGCCATCTTTGGGGAAATTAACCTTTCCTTTGGTGCTGCATTATGTTGATGATATGGCAACAGTTTCAGAACACGCAATTCGCAGCACAATGTTTTTTATGTGGGAACGCATGAAGATAGTTGTTGAACCGACAGGAGTGTTAGCGGCGGCGGCTTTGTTGTCAGGTGTTGTGAAGGCTGAAAATGCGAGGATTGGCGTGATTGTGAGTGGAGGAAATGTGGATTTGAGCGAAGTTGATCGTTTTTTTTCACTATAATTAAGTCTGTCATTTTGTTGGTTCGTCAGTCCGAAAGTCCGCCCGGCGTTTAAACCCGTGTCTAATAGCAAAAGTCCTCGAAAAAGGACGGGAAAGCATTTTTTATTTTTATCTTTAGTCCACTGAAGTGGACTTGCTCTGTGAGACGGGGGTTAAAACCCCCGGCGGACTTTCGAGCAAACGCCAATTATTCATGCAAACGTCAAATATTCATGCAAGCGCAAAATATGGACAAATTTTACCAAATTAAAGAGTGATCTGATAAAATGCTTCCACAACAAACTTCCATTTAATAGCACAATGTCTTCAGAAACAAACTCAACGGCTCAATCTACAACTGGTGCAGATGCGATCGATGTTGCGATCGCCTCGGGAATCGACTTTGACGGTACTCCGATTCCCCAAGCAAAATTAGACCTCTACCAGCAAGTGATGGGATTAGAAGCCGGCAGACAGCGCAGTGGCGTGTCAAATACAATGCGATCGCGCATTGTCCGAATCGGTGTCAAACATCTGCCTCAAAACGAGCTCGATAAAATGCTCGTTGCTGCTGACTTCGCACCACTGAAAGATAAAGAAGTTGCGTTTTATTACGGCGGAAAGTAAAAATTATCTACCCTTCTAGATAGATGAACAGTCATCCCCGGATCGGTCAAAATTGGCACAAATCCTAGCAGAGGGTAAGTTTATGAGCACTAACGGTAGTACAGTCATCAGCAACCTCGAGTACGATTTGTTAACAGTTTTGCAAAACAAGTCTGAAGCTTTGAAAGCCTACGACGCTTACATGAAAGATGCTCAAGAAATGGGTTCTCAGCCTTGTGCTGAGCTGTTTCAAAAATTGCAGCAAGCTGACATGGAGCACGCGCAGGAAATTCGGCAGCACCTTCAGCAGGTAATGCAGCACGGCAAGATGTAAAGCTGGTGTAACTCGCTCTGCAAGTTATGAATTAGGAGTTATGAGTTAAGTAGCAGCTATGAGTTAAAGAGTTTGGGATTCACAACTCATCTTCAATTCCTTAAACTCTTTCTCTACCGACCGAGCAAAACATCAATCTGACCGCTCAACCAATGTCGCTTACAACTCTTAATTCATAACTAGCAACGGGTGACACCACCTCTTGAAACTTCAGCTACGGGTAGGGGCTTAGGTTTTGCTTAAGTCCTTACCTATCTAGTGGTACAGGTTATAAAATCTCTGGTTTCAAAGCTCGTTCCATCAGCGATAAAACGGCTTGCTCGGCAGTAATTTCACCATTTAATAAGCGATATACTTGACGAGAAACAGGCACTTCAATGCCGCGTTGATTTGCCAAATCAATCAACACATTAGTAGTATTAACACCCTCAGCAGTGCTCTGCAATTCCTGCAAAATTTGCTCCAAAGATTTGCCTTCAGCTAATCCGAAACCAACCCGATAATTACGCGATAAAGGACTGTTGCAAGTAGCGAGCAAATCTCCTAAACCAGACAAACCGTAAAAAGTTTCTGCGCGAGCTCCCAAACGAACTCCCACCCGAATCATTTCCGGCAAAGCGCGAGTCAACAAAGCAGATTTAGCATTAGTTCCTAATTGTAAACCGTCGCAAACTCCAGCAGCGATCGCAAATACATTTTTCAAAGTTCCACCTAACTCAGTCCCCAGCGGGTCTTCATTCACATAAACCCGAAAAATATCAGAACTGTAAATATTTTGCACTTGCTTGGCCGCGGCTAAATCCGAACTCGCCGCTACCGTTGCAGCCGGCAATCCCTGCTGAATTTCCTCAGAAAGATTGGGGCCGGAAAGTACCACAATTGAATTGTTAGGAAAAGCATTTTGCCAAATTTGAGACGGAGTGCGCGTACTCGCAGGGTCTAAACCTTTGGTGACAGTAACTATAATTGTACTGGGACTTAACTCTAAAGCCAAAAGTCGATCGACTGTTGCTCCAACTCCTTTCATCGAAACTGCCGAAACAACAACATCCGCACCTGTTATAACTGATTCTAGATTAACAGAACTGCTGCGCGACCACAAATTAACTCGAGATCCTTTTTTGCCTCCCAGATTTGCCAGTGCCGAACCCCAAGCACCTCCGCCTAATATTGTCAAGCTTGGCATACAATTTAGTTTAATGAATTTAACCGCAGATTAACACAGATAAATCACAGATAAATCATAGCAATCAATCTGCGTTAATCCGCGTGCATCTGCGGTTAACAAATCCTCACCCTACAAACGCGGCCGCAATCCATAATGACGGTAACGCCAATAATCGCGCAAAATGCGATCGTGATCGAAACATAATTGATGGGGAATCTGCCAAGATTCAAAAAATTGTAAATTTTTAGCATCGTCGGCGGCTTGAGGTTCGCCCGTTGCGGAAGCCAAAAATACAATACTGATAGTGTGTTCGCGGGCGTCGCGATTGGGGTCAGAATAAACGTAAAATTGCTCAATTAATTCTACATTCAAGCTTGTTTCTTCTAAAGCTTCGCGTTTTGCCGCCGTTTCTACCGCTTCCCCGTAATCGACAAAACCGCCGGGAAGTGCCCAGCCGTAGGGAATATTGCGGCGTTCGATGAGTATGATCGGCCGATGGGGGCGATCGGCTAATTCGATGATAATATCAACTGTAGGAGCGGGATTTTTGTAAGTCATTTGCAAAGGAAGAAGGAAAGCACGACACGGATTTTGACACGGATACACGGATTAATTTCAACGGGTTCGGAGTTCCTTCTTCCTCCTGAATTATGCTAAACCCCGAATTAGTACGCGCTGCTTTTGCAAAACCTCTGCATACAGCTTTTCCAACTCAGTAATATTCTGACTGAGAGTGTATCGCTCCATCGCTCGTTGGCGTGCTTTTTGACCAAGCAGCATTCCCAACTCAGGATGGTCGCAAAACAGCGGCAGCAAGGTTTGCAACTGACTCCGTACCCGCTGAGTGTTCAAAACTATCCCCGCGCCTTCCTCCAAGGCCTCGCCGTCAGCACCGGCATCGGTTGCCAAACAAGCTAAACCGCAGGCCATCGCTTCTAGCAGCGACAGCGACAGTCCCTCCACCAAAGAAGGCAAAATAAATACGTCTGCACCCCGCAGAATTTCGATCCGGCGTTCCTCCTCGGCGACAAATCCGAGCCACACAATGCCATCCTCTTCGCCGTAAAACAGTTGCAGCGAGGCGGCTAGGGGCCCGTCGCCTACGATCGCCAATACGTTTCCAGGGCCAAAATTACAGTGTTTCCAGGCCTTGAGCAGGGCTTCTACATTTTTCTCCTGGGCAATGCGGCCTTGGTAAACAAAAATTCGATCGGCCTTTAATTCCGACTTCAACCCCGAAGGCCCTGGAGAATATTTAACAGCATCGACGCCGTTGGGAATTACAGCCACCCGTTCCTGTGGCACTCCTAACTTCACCAATATATCCCGCTGAATCTGAGAAAAAACGATCGTCGAGTCGTAGTTCGCCAAAAACGGAGCGTACAGTTGATACATCAGGTGTTGCGTTCCCGATGTCAAATTTCGCAATTTGCGATCGAACGGCGGGTGAAAAGTCGCCACTAGAGGCAAATTCAATTCTTGACAAATTTCCGGCAGCAGAAAGTCTAGAGGTGAAAGCGTCAGGGAAGCGTGAACCACATCGGGTTTCAGCCGCCGCAGAGATTTCATCAGCACTGTGCGGGACTTGAGAGTGGGAATCGTATAAATTTGCGATTTGTAGTGACACGGTAAAGAGACTTCGTTGCAACTAGCGGACGAAAGCGAATTGGTATATGAGGTTTGAGCAATTCCCTTTCCCCATGAACCATTTGCCATGTTCCACGCCGTATTGTTCCTGTCCAGTGGGCCCGCTTCTTGGGCGAAGTGCAGGAAACTAACCTGGTATCCCCGGTCTAATAGTGCGTTGGTGACTTCCCTGGAGTAAGTGACGTTACCGCAAAAAGGTGATTTTTTTCCTAGCCAAGCGATGTGCATTCCAGTAAATCAGAGTTTGTTATTTTTTAGATTCGATCGACTTTGCTATTAGTGCTACGGGAAATATACCAGGTTAAGACACCCCCAGCGATCGCTAATCCTGCTAAAGCCAAAAATACTGTCGGCAAACCCAGAAAAGTTTCTGCTACCCCGGCCAAAGCCAACGGTAAACTCAAAGCGATATTAGTGGCATTGTTTTGCAGCCCGAAGACTTTTCCCCGCATTTCTTCTGGAGTTTCTGCTTGAATTGTAGTCTGCATCGGCACTCCCACCAATGAGGCAAATAAACCCAACAGAGTAATGAACAGCACCGATAGCCACAAATGGTGTGTAAATGCAGAAAGGCCCATCAAAGCAAGTGCCATGCCGATCGATCCGATTAAACTCAGTTGGGAGTGAGAAAATTTATGGCCTAGATAGCCGACTGTCGCTGCCCCAGCAGCCATGCCAACCCCCACCGCCGCCAGCAAAAAGCCAAATTGTGATGCTTTCATACCGGGGAGGATTTCTGCCAGCCGAACTGCTAGAACTGCTAAGGCTGCAAAAATGGAAAATAGAATAATTAGTTGAATTAAAGCATTGCGGACTTTCGGTTGATCGTTGATGTAACGCAGGCCATCTCGCAAATCTGCTAAGGGGTGCGGCGGTTCGTGTTCGACTTCGTTTTTTTCGCCTGTTTTCATCGACAGCAACAGCACTCCGGCGAAGGCGTAACTTCCGCCTACTACTAATTCTTTGCCGATGCCGAGTCCGCCGCCGAGGTTGGAAAATAGGGTGTCGGCTAAAGCTAGTAAGGGTTCTCCGACTGCAAAGCCAATAATCACCGAACCCATCATGGTTGTGGTGTAGAGCGAGTTTGCTGATAGCAGGTGGCGGCGTTCCACAATTAGGGGAATCACTGACTGTTCTGCTGGGGCGAAAAATTGAGTTAGAGTCGAAACGAGGAATGTCACTAGCAGCAGCAAGCAGAATCCGAGCGGCAGTTGACCGAGTTCCCACCCGTCAGAGAGCCACAGCAGCACGGGTAATGTTAAAACAAAGCCTCCCCGCAGGAGGTTTGTGGCTACCAGCACTGCTTTTTTCGACCAGCGATCGACATACACGCCTGCGGCGGCCCCGAACAGCACTGCGGGAATGGTAAAGGCGATCATGATTGCCGATACCCACCTGCTGATGGTTTGATCTGGCGCTTGAAAACGGCTGGCTACGAGGGCGATCGTCAGTACGAGATAAACTTTATCTGCTAGTTGGGAAAAAACTTGCCCACTCCACAATGCTAGAAAATTTGGGTTTTTAAGCACTGGCAGAAATCCCGTTTCTTTTTCGGGAGTTTCGGCTACTGCTTCCGAGACTTCTGCTGCTTGCTCTGGTGTGGGAACCGGGGCGATTGCTTCGGTTTGTGGGCTATTGCCGTTGGTTGACTCTGTTTTGGGAGTTGTGGGGTATTTATCCATTTCTGGGTCTGGGACGTTGCTCCATTGTCGATCGGCGGAGACGGGATAAGAGTCAAAATCTGGAAAATTTTCTCGTTCTTCCATCTTGTGGTGGGTCACAGCTAACACAGATATTCTCAAATCAGAATCGGACAGTCGCATCATAGGATTTGGGGTGGATGGCCTGGGATGGTGGAGGTTGGGGGGATGGGAATTTGAAATTGAGGTGTTAACCCCTAAGTTTATTAATAATCTCGTAACTTTATCTCTATCTATTATCTGATGTTGCAACAACCTTGAGAATTTACCTGAAATGGTCGGCTGGTTCGGGTATCCGGCAGGTTGGGGGTGCGATGTACGATCGCCCGTTCACCTATTTAAATCAACACTCAAAGTTTAAAACTCAAAACTCTCTAGGTAGGTGTCGATCGAGCTTCCCGATCTAATCGTGCAACCTAAATGATACTGGGCATATTGTCGCAAAATATTTTCTACTGATACCCAAGTTGTTCGATCGGCAATCCCCTCTCCTAGTTCTGGACTAGCCAACTGTTGCAGCGCTGCTAATTCCTTAGCATTGATCTCAAAATTTGTCAAGTGCTTGCTTCCATTCGTTTGCCGGGAACGGGAGGCGGATTTGTACAAGCTACCGATTTCTGAAGAGAGTTCTGCCTCTAGGTTAGCTAGCTCGGGCAAGCTGAAGGTTCCCCCAGAGGGTATACTAAACCCGGTTTGCCAGTTCGGATCGGTGAAATTTGGGATGAGCGGCCCTCTGGTGGCGCAGCAAACTTGGACTTGGGGCGCGAGGCCTGCTAAGGCTAGCAGGTGAAAGATGCCGTGGCTGAGGTGGGCGACAAGCACGGCGGCGGATTCGATTTCTGTCCGATCGGACAAACGCTCCAAACGGCTCAAATGTTCGCCCAGCAACCAAAAAAGTTCTTCTTGGGGTTCGTCGGAAAGGGCGCTGGCGATCGCTAATTCGGCCAGATATTGCGCGGCGGAGAGTTTCCCGAGGTTGCGGCTCAAACCCGGATGGGATTGTACCGTGTCGGCTTGGGTAATTTTGTCGAGCGATCGGCCTTTGGCAATTAGCAATTCGTTAACGACAAATAATTCGCTTCTACCGCCGATAGTCGATCGTTGTTTGCGAACACCCGGTGCTACGGCTCGAATTAAGCCGAATTCCCGCGTCAAAATTGTCAGCACTCGATCGGATTCGCCCATGGGCGCACTCTTAAGATTGATTCCAGTTGCTTTGTAAGTTCGAGTCACTCGATTTTAGATTTTAGAGTTTAGATTTACTACATTACTTCCGACAGTTTCATTGTCATCGTTGGTCGATCGACCTGGAACAGTCATTCTACAGTTGGCAATCAAAAACTGTCCGAAGTATTGTTATTAGACAGTAGCAAAAACCGTCCAGGACGCAGAAGTTTTAGTTGTATGGTGCGTAAGGGCGCACCAATTCCCAATTAGCCATTGCTAATAATTAATAATTAATGACTAATCACTAATCACTAATGACTTTTATCTAAATTATCGCGCTGGCGGATTAATTCTGGGCCACGAGAAGTCCCCAAACGAGTTGCCCCAGCTACCACCAAATCTAAAGCTTGTTCGTGAGTACGAATTCCGCCGGCCGCTTTAATCCCAATCCGTCCCTTCGTAACTTCTTTCAGCAGTCGCACATCGTCAACTTTCGCCGGGCCAAAAAAGCCAGTGTTGGTTTTGATGTAGGCCGCGCCGGCTTCCATGCAAATCTCAGCCGCTAATTGTTTTTCGGCATCGGAAAGGAGCGAACTTTCGATAATTGCTTTAATGGTGAGATTAGTTTCTTCGCAAATTTGGGCTAATTCCCGGTGGAATTCGTCGATTCTTCCAGCTTTCAACAATCCTAAGTTAACGGAGATATCTAACTCTACGGCTCCATTATCTGCTGCTTCTAGAGCTTCGTAAAGTTTCACCGCTGAAGTCGAAGCACCGGTGGGAAAACCTATAACTGTACACACTTTGGGACGTTTGCCGTGCAGCAGATCAACTGCTTGTCTGACGTAGGCGGGATACACGCAAACTGTGACAAACCCAAATCTCTCTGCTTGTTGGCAACAGTATTCTACTTGCTCTGGCGTAGCGGTGGGGTCGATCAGGCCGTAGTCGATCAAGGGGGCAATATCGATGTCTGCCTGGTTTGCAGCCATTGCTGTTTTTTCTCCGAAGTAACTACTTTATTAAGTATGTATCGAATTTACCCATTTTTGACCAAAAGCAGCCTGGGTACAACCCCCCGGATTCATCCGTATTGATTGACTTTACTCCGGGTCCTAGCAAGTATAAATACTCAATTCGCTGCTCGTAAAAACTCTTGTGGGGATTGGTTTACCAATTTATCTCAAAAAAATATTTTCGTATCTCCCTTTAGATATATTTTTTATCTTTCTTTAGGTATACTTTGTTAAAAGAGTTGCGGTAGAGCCTGCGTCAGCTACGCTAGGGCAGAGCCTGGTAGCGGCTACTGTTTTTACTTTTAGTAGTGCTTTAAAAAAATAAAAGCCAGTGCCAAGCATGAATCATTTAGAACTCGAACAAGAAATTGGGAAGATGGCTAGAGCGATGATGACTCGCAATAGCTTAATTGGTAAGGATTTGATTGCGGATCTCAGAGGGCGGCTGTCTGTTGACAGTGTAGCCGCTTTGATGATTGTCAGTATTGAGCGTTTGATTTGGTATGACTGCGAGTCCGTGATCTGGAGTTTGAGTTATTTGATTCCTGCTGACGTGATGGAAGAAATTCGCCGGATTACTGCGCTGGTTGTTTGCCAGCGGTTGATGGGCCAGGGTTTTCTGCTGGGGAAAGATTTTAGTATTGATGCAACAGGCCAGTTGCTATTGAGTGAGAATGCTAAAACAGCGGTTGTGGTTGCTTGAATTGGGCAACCAGAAGTAGAAGCTATTAGCACTGTGAGATTTGCAGTTAGACTTGGGGCGCCCTAGGACTCTTTGTGTAACTGCAAACCTAATTCGGGATGCGGTGGTAAGAGTTGCGCGATTCACGCAGAGTTAAGATTCGCAGCAGCTCTAAAAAACGATGAGTGCGGTTAGATGAAAGAGCTTTTTACCAGAGGAAAATAGTTAGTTTCGACCGCAAATTGTTGAGGTTGTTACGGGTAGTGTGTACGGGCGATCGCCCTGTATCAAAAGTTTCCGATTTTTAGTGGAATTACAGTTTTACTCCCAGTAGGATTTCAGCTAGAATCATCCTTAAGATAGATACGAAATATTATGAACTTAATTCAAAACTTGGAAGCGGCTTGGTATTACCATCTGGGTTCGCGCCACCTCGAAGCTAACGATGATCATGGTGCTCTGGCGAACTTTAACAGAGCTTTGAAGTTGCAATCAGATCATTATAAGGCTTGGTTCGGCCGAGGTATGGCTCTGGGGAAATTAGAACGGCACTTAGAGGCGCTGAAGAGTTTTGATGAGGCCTTGGCGGTGGAGCCGAATGCGAGCTTTGGCTGGCACAACCGGGCTATTGCTTTAGGAAAGTTGGGCCGCTGGTTGGAAGCTCTCAACAGTTTTGACCGGGCTCTGGAGTTCAGTCCGTGTTCGGCGAGTATTTGGCACAACCGGGGACTGACGCTGATCGATATGGGGCTGTACGAGAAGGCGGTTCTGAGTTTCGATCGCTCTTTAAATTTGCACCCCGAGGCTGCTTGGGCGTGGTACAACCGAGGTAATGCCTTGTTGGAACTCAAGCTTTACTATCAGGCGCTCAACAGTTTTGAACGGGCGATCGAGTTTAAGCCTGACGACGCGAAGGCTTGGTACAATCGCGGTATAGCTGCGAACTCTATGGGACTTTACAAACAAGCAGTGGCTAGTTTTAGCCGCTCGATCGCTCTACAACCGGGCAGAGCCGAAGCTGTGGGCGAACGGAGAGTTGCTTTGGAGAAATTAATAGGTTTAAATCAGAGAAATGCCAAGTTTACTCCCACATCTGAGCGTCCCTTTGAAGATTATTTGATTTGGTACAACCGGGGTGTGGAATTGGCGCGAAAACGCTGCTACTCTGAGGCGATTGCTTGCTACGAAACAGTCTTAGAAATAAATCCTGATTTTGCTAACGCTTTTTACAACAAAGCTTGCTGTTATGCGCTACTGGGATTTGCTGATTTGGCCCTTGACAATTTGCAGCGAGCTGTTGAGTTTATCCCTAATTTATACCGAGAGCTAGCTTTAGCTGACTCGGATTTAAGCTGCATTTGGAAACAAGAACGTTTTGAAGCGCTGATCCAAGGTTGATTTTACGCAAAAAACAGCTCGCCAATTGGGCGAGCTGTTTTTTTTGGCGACGCAAATTCGATCGCCCGACAGTATTTGTGCAATCTTTGCTATTGCACAGAAACTCGGATTGAAGACTTGACCGGCCTCTTGGCAACTACGATTACCCGGTAGATACCGGAGTCCGGGAGTTGAGCAAAAGTTTGACCTTCGCCTTGATCCAGGAGTTGTCCCGTCGGAGATTCGATCGCCAGATCTAGATTTTTGTTGCTAGCTGTCACCCTAATTGTCTGTCCCTGCTTGCCTTGAAGCGTAATTGGCTGGATTTGGTAGCCGGACATTTTGAGTTTGATTGTGGCTTGTTTTTCCTTGAATGCTATGGGAATTGCGCGATCGGGCCTATAAGTCCACTTAGCGTTAAAGTCGCGTCCGAGTACGAAGCTGGTGGTTTCACCTTTCGGGGTAACTCGCACGCGATAGATGCCGGACTCTGGCAACTGGCCCATCCACTGATTGTCTGCTTTTTCAATAACCCCCATATTTTCACCATTGGGACTGTACAGTTGGGCTGTCAGTTGTCCCGCCCACAGGGAGAGAGTGAGTTCTCGCCCTTTGACGCCTTCAAAAATATAGGTGGTGGGTTGGTTGATGGTTTCTCGGATTTCCGAGGTTGACATTCGCTTGATCGGTTCGAGGTTGGGAACTGATTCAGAGGTAACGGGTTTGTTAAGGGTTTCTGTAATTTCCGAGGCAGCCATCAGCTCGCTCGGTGCAATTTTGGGGGCTACTGGGCTGGCAAATACTGATTTTGCCGTCATCATGAGTAGCATTCCAGTCAGTAAAATTAGTTTTTTCATGTCGCACTTCCGAGGGGGGTAAGGAATTGTATATGGTTACTTGTGTTTGCCTGTTTTCACCGGATTAAATCGGGCGATCGCACAGAGGCTACAGGAGGAGATAGGATACACGTAAATATCCCGTACTTGCACAAAACCTGCTGGTAGCAAATTGGCAGTGCGGGAGCTAAGTAGTAGCCTCAGTTTGTCGGGACATTTTAATGATACTCCTTACGGATAATATCATCACAGAATATTAGTAATTTGGTCTAGGAAAATTAAAGCTTTTTCCGAGGTTCTTGCTAAAGAAATGCCCACACCCAAAAAACGCGGTGTCTGGGATTCTGGCTCTGCCTTGCTACTAGAAAACGGCTAGCACCACCACGGGGTGACAGCCCCTAGTGTTACTTCATTTTTGACGAGCGCCTAATTATCTAGGTCGCTGCGAACCCCACCTTACCATATTTGTAGCGTGTCCAACCATTTTTTGCGTAAGTTTTGATACTGTATGTTTGCAGGGCGGATTTAGTTTTTATATTTGATAAAAACGAGTTTATCACTGCCAAATCCGCCCTCACACACGAGGTTAATTTGTACTACGAACCAGCCAGGATGTTTAGGTAAGCTTGTACTGTGTTGGACAACCCCATTTCTAGCGCTTCCGCAATTAAAGCATGACCAATTGATACTTCGAGTATATCAGGAATGGAGCAAAATTTAGCTAAGTTTTGCAAATTTAAATCATGTCCGGCATTCACTCCTAAACCTGCTGATTGAGCGGTTTTAGCTGCTAAGACATATTGTTGAAAAACAGATTCTACTCTACCTTCGCGATAAGCAGTTGCGTAGGGTTCCGTGTACAGTTCTACTCTGTCTGCTCCAACTTCTTTTGCTAGCGGCATGAGAGCAGCATCTGCGTCCATAAACAAGCTGACTCTGATGCCGTTGTCTTTTAATTTTTGAATGATTGGTAACAGCCGATCGCGATTTTCGGGAATATTCCAACCGCTATCGGATGTTAGCACGTCGGGAGCGTCCGGCACCAAGGTACACTGAGCCGGTTTTACGTCGCAAACTATATCCATAAATGGCGGCTGAAACGGATTTCCTTCGATGTTGAACTCAACGGTTAGCATTTTAGCTAATTCATAAACATCGTCAGCTTTGATATGTCTTTCGTCGGGGCGGGGATGGACTGTAACGCCATGAGCTCCGGCAGCAATTACTGTTTTTGCGGCTTCCGTAACGCTGGGGATACCGATGTTTCGAGAGTTTCTGAGGAGGGCAATTCTGTTGATGTTGACGCTGAGTTTTGTCATGGGATGTTAATCTTTAAGGTAGATGCTACTATATTAATCGCTTTCGGTACGAAATATTGAGCCTATTGCGGTACTGTTAGGGCATTGTCAGAGGAAAAATTAGCTTGTGCAAGCGGTAAAGTTTCTGCAAAAAAAACCTCAGCTATTTCCTGTTTGGCTGCCAAATCTTCAAGGTTGGCAATGCAGAAAAGCGGTGCGACGCGAGCGACTATTTTGGGCGGAAAATCTCGGGTGAAATATTTTAGTTCAAAGTCGTATCTGTGGGGACGGTAAATCATGCCCAACAGTTCAACTAAGGGTAGAAGCGTCCAATTGTGATAGTTGCCGATCGCATCTACTAAATGTCCGCGATAAATCTCTTTTTTTACCAGAGGTTGCAGCAAATCGAAACGGATTTTAATTTCGTTTAATCTCGACTGCATTGTAGATAAATGTTTGCTTCGGTCCAAAGGAGGCGGTACAATTAGATTAACTTTGTCAAAAGCGATCGGGACTTGTCCGTGTCTCTCTATTTCCAGAAAATCGTTGCGGCTGCTGCGCCGAAAAACGGCGAAATCAATTAGCAAGAATGGGGGGGTTTCTTTCAGTCGCCAGAAGCACTGCGATTGACCGTGCCAAGCGGGTTCGGGAACTCGATATTTGAGTTCGATTTCGGAAATTTCTGCGAGGGCTTTTTCAACAATCTCAAATGTTTCTTCTACGCAGTGATCTTCAACCACAACCGCAATATCGAGGTCTGACCACTCGTCGGTGTATCCGTGGGCTGCTGAACCTCCTTGCCACAAAGCGAGAACAAAATCTAAAGGTTGTAAGGTTGAAACAATCTTTTCGAGAATGATTTGTCTCATGGAATCAAGCTATACTGTTTGTTTTCCCAGGCTTGCACAAGTTTAACAAACGATCGCGTGTTGAGATTGCTCCGCGACAGTTCTCCGAGGAGTTGCTAATGCTTCCGGTGGTGAACTGCTGCCAAAAATTATACGGGAAGCTACAAGGGAAAGTGGCAATCTTTGGGAAAGTGCGATCGCCCGCGATTGAAAATCAGCCTTATATTGTCAGAATCAGAAACTTGCCCGCTGTCCGGTAACATGAGAAAGGATTAATTTTTAACAGCGCGGCATGGCTACTATTTGGGAACTCGACTTTTACAGCCGTCCAATCATAGACGAGCGAGAGAAAAAAAAATGGGAAGTGTTGATCTGCGAAAGCCCGCTGAATGTAGGCGACAAAGCCGAATCTCTGTTTCGCTACTCGCAATTCTGCTCCAGTTCTACCGTGAATTCCCTGTGGCTGGCTGGTGCAATTAAAGATGCGATCGCCGCAGCACCGAAACGCCCCGAAAAAATCCGCTTTTTCCGTCGCCAAATGGCGAACATGATTACCAAAGCCTGCGATGACTTGGACATTCCCGCCGCCTGCAGCCGCCGCACCCTCGCCCTCAGCCTGTGGCTGGAAGAACGAATGCAAGACGTTTATCCCGCCGAACCGGGCTATCAACCGGTTGTGAACCCAAGTGTTCAATTTATACCCGAAACACCAGTTGCGCTGCCGGATGCTTTAATCGGTGAAAAATGGGCGTTTGTGAGTTTGCCGATCGCAGCTTTTGACGAAATGTCCGAGTGGGATATCGGATTTGGCGAAGCTTTCGGATTGCCGATGACACGCCTCGCCCCAGAAACGCAAATTCCGGGACTAATTATCTACTCGTCGAGAGCAACAGCCCTGGCAGGTTGGATGTCGGGCTTGGAGTTGGCTTTTCTGAAATTTGAGAGCGGCCCACCCGCTAGGCTGGTATTAGATACGGGAGCTAATGATCGCTGGATTTTAGCTAATCTCAGAGACGCAGCAACTGAGAGAGAAGCGAAAGGATTTGAAGCAGCTAAAAAGCAAGCAAAAAAAGTACATTTTTTAGCAATTCAGTCGAATCCCGAATCGGAATCTTTTGCAGGATTTTGGCTGCTGCACGAACTAACTATTTAGTCGATCGCTTGGCAATAACTGATATCAGGCAGCATTCTCTATCCGATTTAAGTAACCAGTTTTTTTTGACCCAAAATCTCTGCTTTGAGATTTGACCTGCTGCAAAAAATTCGATTTCTGACCACAGCCAAAAACGGATACCGTGCCACGTACTCCTGTCGTGGAGATATCAAAATTTTAGATTCTAGTTCAAGTTCCCAGATTCATCTGTGGAGTAAATCTAACACCTAAAATCTAAAAGCTAAAATCGAGTGACGCGATTGGCAAGATGGAAACAATCACAAATGCGTACAATCTTGCGATCGCCCATTCCAGCAGTTTCCCCAAAGAATCTAAATGTATGCCCGCGATCCAAACCCATACCCAGTAAGTCCTTGCCAATTCTTTAATCGAAAATCGAAAATCGAAAATCGAAAATAGTATTACCGATCGCCCATTACCAACCACCGAGAACAATGACCAACCCGCAATCAGCAGAACAACTGTTAGAACTAGCCACCAAAGCAGGTGCAGAAGCTGCTGAGGTATTGGAATCGCAATCGCTCTCACGGCCGGTCTTTTTTGAAGCAAACCGCCTCAAACAGCTAGAAACCGCCCAAGCAGAAGGCATTGCACTGCGGCTGTGGCGGGATGGGCGGCCGGGTTTGGCGGTGGCCTACGGGCCTGTGGAACTGCAAATTTTGGTGGACAGGGCGATCGCGCTTTCGCAACTTAACGAACCGGAAACCATCGAACTCGGCACCGGTGAAAAAGTTGTTTATCCCGATCGCGGAGTGTCGGTGCCGGCAGAACAGCTAGTAAACTGGGGAAAAGAGGCGATCGCGATCGTCCGCGAAGCCTATCCAGAAAGCCTCTGCACCGCCGAACTCGACTGCGAAATCGAGAGCACCCGCTTGGTGAACACCAGAGGCTTGGATTCGAGTCACACCGACACCACCCTCAGCGGTTACTTATCAGCAGAATTAGTGCGGGGAGAAGATTTCCTCAACATTTGGGAAGGCGAAACCGAACGCGGCACTCTCGACTTAAACACCAGCGCCAGGCGAGTTTTGCAACGTTTGGAATGGGCGAAAGACAATGTAGCCCCCGCCACGGGCCGCGTGCCGGTGCTGTTTACAGCCAAAGCCGCCGATTTGCTGTGGGGGACTGTCTGTGCGGCGTTGAACGGCAAACAGGTACTCGAAGGCGCTTCGCCTTGGAACGATCGATTAGGCCAACAAGTGACATCGCCGCTTGTCACCCTCTCGCAGCAACCGGATATCGGGCCCTATAGCTGTCCCTTTGACGACGAAGGTACTCCCACTCGGGCGATCGTCTTTATCAACAGCGGAGTGTTGCAGCTATTTTATACCGATCGCACCACCGGTCGAGCCTTGGGCAGTGGCACCACCGGCAACGGATTTCGCCCAGGTTTAGGCAGCTATCCGACGCCGAGTTTGTTCAATGTTTTGATTAAACCAGGTTCGCTTTCGCTAATCGATTTAATCGCTAAATTAGACGACGGAATTGTAGTCGATCAAATGCTTGGCGGCAGTGCCGGAATTTCCGGCGATTTTTCGATTAACGTCGATCTCGGCTACCGAGTCAAAAAAGGTGAAATAGTCGGCAGAATCAAAGACACAATGGTAGCTGGCAACGTCTACAGCGTCCTCAAACAATTGGTAGAATTGGGAGGAGACTCCGAGTGGAACGGTTCTTGCCACACACCATCTGTAATTGTAGAAGGATTGTCCGTCATCGGCAAGAATTAAAGTTAGTTGGCAGTTGGCAGTTGTTAGTTGTCAGTTGTCATCAATCATTAGTCAACAGTCAACTGTCAACAGTCAACAGTCAACAATTCCCACACATAATATGCGTATTTGTTTTATCGGCGATTCTTTTGTAAATGGTACTTGCGATCCAAAATGTCTCGGTTGGACAGGACGGATTTGCGCGGCCGCTTGCGGACAAGGACACGATATTACCTACTACAATTTAGGAATAAGGGGAGAAACCAGTGCCGATATAGAAACTCGCTGGTTCAGCGAAGTTTCTTGCCGCTTACCTCACTACGGCGACGGCAGAATAGTATTTTCCTTTGGCGTCAACGACACTTACCTAGAAAACGAAAAAATTCGCATTGAAGTTGAGAAATCAATTGAAAATGCGCGATATATTTTCAAGTCTGCCCAAGAAAGAGTCCCAGTTTTAATGGTAGGGCCACCGCCAGTTATCGATGCTGAGCGTACAAGCCGGATTGCCAACTTATCCGAACAGTTTTCTCAAGTTTGCAGCGAGTTAAACGTGCCTTATCTAGATGTTTGTACCCCGCTGCAAAAATCGGAAATTTGGCACAAAGAACTTACCGAAAACGATGGCTCCCATCCCGGCGCCGCCGGTTACGCTGAATTGGCGAAAATAGTTCACAATTGGGATGGTTGGAAAGCTTGGTTTAAAAATATCAATATCTCAGATCAAGAAACAGTAACGCTGTTCCGAGCCGTAGGCAAAAAAGAAATGGAATTAATTAAAGAAAGCGATTTTCTGGCATTTCCGCCACGCTTATCCTTTCAGCCTACTTTTTATCCCGTAGTTCACAAAGCCTATGCCATACAAATAGCGCGAGATTGGAATACAAGAGATGCAGCATCGGGATATTTCGGCTATGTCACGCGCTTTCGGGTGGCGGCAGAATTATTAAAAAAATATCCAGTTCAAAATGTGGGCAGTTCGATTCACCAAGAATATTGGATTCCTGCAGAAGAATTGGCTCAATTTAATCAAAACATTGTGGGAAAAATTGAAATTTTTGCGGAATATCAACCCTAAATTCGGAGCGAACCATGCTATAATTTAATCAATTTTAAATAGTGAGTTTTGACGGCTACGGCACTTTTATAGTTTGGGAAAAGGAGATATTACCCGCGTTGAAAAACTTGCTGTTCAATAGGGAAATTCATTTCAGCGATGACGGAATTTTAGAGCTTTTTACTGACCTTGAATCCGAACTATAAAACCCGAATAATCATTATATAAGATAGCAGGAGATAGTGCAAGAAATAGTCAAAAAAAATGGTCAAAAATTTATTTAATTTTTAACCCACAGAAACAGCCGCAGGCACAGAAATAAACTCTGTGGTTGATTCCATCAAAAATTGGCAACCATTTTCAGATACAGTTGCCGCCTGGGAAGCAATAAAGCATAAATACAAACTAGCAGTAATTTCCACTATTGACGATGGTTTGTTTGCTGTTACAGCCAAATATTTAAAAGTCGAATTCGACTGGTTAATTGCTGCGGAACAAGTGCGATCGTACAAACCGTCAACTCGCAACTTTGAAATAGCCCTAGAAACAATGGGAATTCCTTGCGAAAAACTGCTGCACGTTGATCAGAGTGTATATCACGACATTCTACCCGCCGCATCCATGGGAATCTCAACGGTTTGGGTAAACCGCAGACACGACAAAACAGGATTTGGGGCGACACAGCCGGCCACCGGTCAGCCCGACTTGGAAGTGCCGGATTAAAAAAAAACATTAGTAGAGGTGATCAGGTAAATAATCGCAGAGTAACGCAGATTAGTAAAGTTCATCTACGTTACTCTGCGTGAACCTCCGGTTAAAAATTAGTTATATTTTGCTAAGTCGAAGGATTTTTCGCTAAAGTGCGATCGAGCAGACAATTCTCAGGTCATCTACGCTATTTATGCCGTACATAACTATCCCTAAACAATTTAGGGAACCTTCCAGGGTCATCAAATCTCAACTTTTTTTACGGCCGAAACGCCTAGCCATTTTTGAAGCTTGTCTGATCGGCTTGGTGGCAGGACTGGCTGGTGTTTTGCTAAAGTCGGGAGTCGGATGGCTCGGCAGTTGGCGAGTTGCTACCTCGACATTAATCCCAGCTTGGATATTACTGCCCAGCGTCGGTTTATGCGGCGGGTTGCTGACAGGTTTCTTGGTTGAGCGTTTTGCTCCCGAAACTGCAGGCAGTGGCATTCCTCACGTCAAAGCTGCTCTCGGCGGAGTGAATCTTGCCTTAGATTTGCGAGTAGCTGTAGCCAAACTTCTGACGACTATTTTAGCAGTTGGTTCCGGTTTAACTTTAGGCAGGCAAGGCCCAACTGTGCAAATAGGAGCATCTTTGGCTGGCTGGATCGGTCACTTGATGCCAACTTCCCCAGACTACCGCCGACAATTGATTGCTTGCGGTGCTGCTGCGGGATTGGCTGCTGGTTTCAATACTCCCATTGCAGGAGTTTTGTTTGTAGTTGAAGAACTGCTGCACGATGTTTCGGGATTGACTTTAGGGACTGCAATTATCGCTTCATTTATCGGTGCAGTTGTCTCGCAGCTTTTGGGCGGCGATAGTTTAAATTTGAACCTTCGCGAGTACCGAAGCAGTTTTGAAGCTCAGGAAATTCCCTTCTACATACTGCTAGGAATTTTAGCAGGATTGCTGGGAGCTTTGTTCACGAAAGGGATTATTGCTAGCTTGCAATTTAACAGGCGATCTCTCAAATTAGCTTTGCCCGCGCGAGTGGCTCTAGCTGGCATAATCTGCGGTTCAGTAATAGCTTTTCTCCCAGAAACTTTCCGCAACAATACGGGTTTGCGGGAGTTTCTGCTGACCGGGGAAGCAAGTGGCATAACGAGTTTAATTGCTTTTATAGCTCACTTTTTTCTAACAATTATTTCCGCTGCTTCTGGCGCTCCGGGAGGATTGTTCTCTCCTTCCCTAGTTATGGGTTCTGCACTCGGTCACATGGTGGGCATTGTGCAGGCAGATTTCCTGGGCGTTGGTTCGCCGGTAACTTACGCTTTGGCGGGAATGGGAGCGTTTTTTTGCGCGGTTACTAGAGCTCCGATTACTTCGGTAGTAATTGTGTTTGAAATTACGGCGGATTTCAAATTAGTGCTGCCTTTGATGATCTGTTCTGTAGTTGCTTATTTAATGGCAGAAAAGGTAGAGAGCGGCTCGCTGTATACTCGCCTTTTGGAGTTTAACGGCATTCAACTGACAAAGGCAAAAGCTGCGAGCAATACTTTGAGCGACTTGCACGCAGATGACGTGATGCAGCGTCGAGTTGAAACTCTCTCGAGTCTGCTGACTCTCGATGAAGTGATGCAAGCTTTTTCGCGATCGCACCACCGAGGATTTCCAGTCGTTGAAGATGGCAAATTAGTCGGAATTGTCAGTCAAACCGATTTGGCAAATGCCAGCGAGCGCAATTTACCCGGCAACTCGCTGCTCAAAGAATTTATGACTGTACAGCCGATCGCAGTCAAAGCAAAGGATACTTTAAGCGAGGTATTGTACAGGCTCAACAACTACAATATCAGCCGTTTGCCAGTCATAGAAGGCCGCCGTTTGGTGGGAATTATTACCCGCAGCGACATTATCCGAGTTGAATCCGATCGCCTCAGCGGAGAAACAACCCAGGGCCCGCATCCAGAACCTTCTTGTATTGTCTATCAAACCAGGGCTCCGCAAGTCGGAAACGGCCGATTATTAGTGCCCCTTTCCAACCCTCAAACAGCGCCCGCTTTGCTGCGGCTGGCCGCGGCGATTGCGCGCGATCGCAATTACGAATTAGAATGCCTGCAAATCATCTTAGTACCGCGCAACAGTTCCCCTTCTGAAACCGCTGTGCGGACAACCAAAAGCCGCCGTCTGCTGCAACAAGCCGAGCGAATTGTTCGCAATTGGAACTTGCCCGTACACACCCAAATACGGGTAGCTCATGACGTGCCTAACGCGATTTTGGAGACAATTAAGGAGGGCCATATCGATTTAATTTTGATGGGCTGGCAAGGCGAATTTTCCACAAAAGGACGCATTTTTGGCGATGTGGTCGATACCGTAATTCGGCAAGCAGGCTGCGAGGTAATTTTGGTGAAATGGAGCGAAAAACTATTAGCCACACGTAAGAAAAATGAGTTTCCCGTCGCTTTTAGCGGGCGGAAATATACGTCTATAGAATGGGAATTCAATACCGAAGGAGTTGATGGTGCAGATAATCCCACATTGGCGATCTCCTCAGATTCATCAGCCACTCCTGAGACTGAACTTTCCCCGCCGAATTCAGACATTCCCGGGCCAGAATTGGGCCTGCACACGCTGATGGGTTTGCAGCGCTGGTTGGTGCCTATTCGGGGCAGTTACCAGCAAGCTGCGGCTTTGCGGCTGCTACCTGCTTTGGTGGCTGCGAGTGCTGTACCGGAGATTAAATTGTGTCAGGTTCATCAGCCTTCTGTTGCAGAACCCGATCGCGGCGAATTAAAGCAAGCGGCGGAGTTTATTAAGCGCAGGGTTAGCTGTTCGATAATAGCGACTTCGGTTTGCGCTAAATCGGTTTCTGATGCTTTAATTGATTTGGCTCAGAACGATCAGTGCGATGCGATCGTCCTGGGAGCGAGCCGCGAAGGGCTGCTGAAGCAGGTGATTCAGGGGAACATCCCGGAAGCTGTGGCGCGCGGGTGCGACTGTACAGTCATTTTAGTGCGATCGGCTTCTTAGCAAAATCATACCATTTTAGTTTTGTTTCCAGACAGACCTCCTAAATAATTAGACTTTAAATAATTATGGGTTACAGCTAGATATTTTTCCTAACGCAGAGGCGTTTTCCTTGATTCCATTCCAATTCCAGAAAGAAGTCTCCATGCCTTTTTCCGCTTGTGCTTCACAACCGCTAAATTCTCGCTTTCCTTTTATTTTTAACACTCAATTGCTTAGTAAGTGATGTATAATAATGCAAAGCAAAAAGCAGATTAATTCCAAAAAACACCAAAGTTAAAACAAATGTAAAAAAAGACGTAAACGACAGCCGGGAAGTCATCGTAAACATCGCCAAAATGATTGAGCAAAGCCCAAAACCGGCAGCAAAAGAACTTAAAAGCAGCAACCGCACCTTAGACATAGTTTAATTTAAAGATTATCACTAAAATGCACTCTTGGCAGCTACAGAGGAGTGCCAAATGATACTTATTACTATATAGCGGAATTGCTCAGTTCCGCCAAGGGCAAAACGACTGCTTTCCTAAAAAGGTTTGAATTATACAGAAAAATACAGCCCGCGCTCTTGTAAACTCCTGTTGCTCGACTTAATATCAATCAAAGTAATTCCCCCGCCTCCGCGAGCATTCCACCTTTCGCCATATAGTCACCGCAGCCGCAATCCCGCTGACAGCAAAGTATTCGCTTCCAAAACCGCGCTTTGCCTGGGATTCCAAACATTGCCAAAATCTACAAATGGCGTCACCTGCAAAACTCCTTGGTTGTCGCGGGTGCGCTGGCATCGGATACCGCAACTCGCCTGAATCAAAAATCCCGCTATCGGCAAGCATTGCATCCTGACGCTAACCCCGCAATATATCTGAGTCTCCTATACCGCATTGTTCGCTCGGCAAAAGCTCTGGCCCAGCCAATTTCACATCCGATCGCACCACCTGCAGCCTCTCATATCAATTCCAGTTGGACCGGAATGACTGTTGACTGTTGACTGTTGACTGTTGACTCAATTTTATGAGTCCGATGCACCCGCAGCAGCGTCTCAGGAGCCAACAACCGCACGTACTGCAATTGACCCCGCAAGTCAAAAATCGACTGTCAGGGCTGCTGCTGCTCACCGTAGCGTTAACTGCTGCCACTGCCAGACAGAACTGCGATCGCGCCGCCAAGACATCTCTCTCTCCCCTCTGAGTAAAATCCTGAAACAGCCTCAGCGCCGCAACCCGAGTTCTACCCCGATTATCTGCTGCCGGCGACAGTGGAAAATCTTTGCCCAGCAAAGATGTATCGCTTTCTCGCCTGCAGGTACTGATACCGATCGCGATTTCTCTTCTGGGATTTTGCCCGATCGGCTCGCGGTAAGTCAACTGCCAACTACTTCAAATCCAGCGACTTTTATCGTACCCGGAATCTTAGGAATTCTGCAGGCTGTGCCGGCGCGGGAATAGCAAACCGCAAAAGCTGTGCGGCTGAAAGCAAGAGCGGTGGTGGCGCGGGTTACGGGAGGGGAGCCGGATTTGACAGCCGCGGGTTGGGAATTGGAAATTCGTGTCTGTTTTCTCCTCGATTCGGCAATTGAGGGAGAGTTTCTGGGGCCTCGCTTTGGGTCAATTGCTCGAACTCCGGGATGCTATTTTCTTGCTCTTTACTGCCTCTATCTAATTCTGAACCCGAGTATAAATCACGAAGCCGATCGTGATAGTCTGCTGTTTGTTTATTTAGTTTTAATTGAGACAGTAAATTATCCTGCAAAATTGGCGCTTGCACCCCTGAGTCGGTAGCAACCATCGACTCGCTAACACTTAGAGCTGATAGCAGTGCGGGGCAAATAGCTGCAATTGAGAAACCAAGTGCTAATGCCTTGAAAAACTTGATTTTACAAAAGCCTCTAGAAAATTGCACGGGCATGACAGATTAGCCATATTTGATAGTTATTTACACTTACGCTCGGGCGCGGCCGGCGCAATTGCAAGGAATAAAATTACTATATCACTTTAGAAAAAGTTTATTTATTAAGTCAATATAAAGATAGTTGACAGCAGTCCTATTTTGTGTTTATAACTAACAACACTCCGACCTCCCAAGCTAGCCGTCTTGCAAGGAATAAAATTACTCTATCACTTTTTAAACACTTAATTCCTTAAGTCAATATAAAGATGGTTGACAATAACCATCTTTTGTGTGTTCAAAAATGACGAAAAAAAACTCCGACCTCCCAAGCTAGCCCTGTAGGTCGGCGGAGCATTCTATCAAACCTGCGATTTGAGAAATAGGTAAATTTTGATACAGATTACTACATTTTATTGAGCTGCGAGCGCAATTCTTCCAACTCAGCGTCAATCACCGGGCTCGACTCCGAGCTACTAGCTGCTGCCGTTTTACCCGCTGCCGGCAATTGACCTTGAGACACAGAACCCCCGGTCAGTTGAGCTTTCATCTGAGCCAACTCGTCGTCAACATCACCGCCGCTTTCGAGCAAGCGGAACTGTTCCTCTAAATTGCTGCCGCCGGCGGCCAATTCTGCCGAAGCTCCCGCGCGAGCTTCAATCTGCAAAACTTTTTCTTCCATGCGATCGAAAGCTGCCATTGAACTACCAGTATTCAAGGTGCCAATGGTATTGTTGAGCTGTTCCTGAGCCTTAGCAGCGGATATCCTCGCCTTGAGCATATCCTTCTTAGTCTTAGCTTCGGAAATTTTGCTCTCCAAACCGATCAAATTGCGCTTGAGACTTTCCACCTGAGCCGATTGCTGATCCAGACTGGCTTTGAGCGTAGCCGCCGTTTCAGCGTGAGACTTTTTGCGCACCAGCGCTTCCCGGGCCAAAGTCTCGTCTCCTTTTTGCAGGGCTAGCTGAGCGCGCTGCTGCCACTGGTTAGACTGAGATTCAGCTTGATTGTACTGAGTCTGGGTGCGCTTTTGAGTGGCGATCGCGCTGGCAACGGCCTGACGCAACTGCACCAAGTCTTCCTGCATATCCGTAACAGACTGTTCTAAAATCTTTTCCGGGTCTTCAGCTTTATTGACCAGATCGTTAAGATTGGCTTTGACGACTCGGCTAATGCGGTCAAATAATCCCATAATGCTATTTTTCCTGGGTGAGGTGTACGAAGTAGGCGGAAAGCAGGCTTGATAGCCCTAGCCCGCAGTTGTGAAATTCACTCTTGTCAGATTTTTAGTGCGATTTAGTTTTTGGCAATTTTTGCAGACAGATAAATCCAGTTTAAAGCGATCGAGTAATGTGATGCAGGCAAGCTTATTCATGCACATATCTATTGAGTTTAACGTCGATCCGGGAATTCCCCAACAGGCTTCGAGCCATCTCTAGCTAGGCTGTTGAGAAGTTTTTGCTCGTCCTGACTCTTGTTCTGTTGCCTGGGGTTCAGGATGCGGGTGGCTCGCTCGACGGCAATTTGGGTGTATTGTTGCCCGGAAGCATTTGTGCTTTCATTGCCGCCAACTCGGTATCCACATCGTCGGCACCTTCGAGAGAGAGAAACTTCTTTTCTAAATCATTAGTTCCGAGTTCTGCGATTGCTTCGGAGCGAGCTTCTAGCTGCATGACTTTCTCTTCCATCCGTTCAAACGCGCTCAAAGCGCTGCCGGTACTGAGATTGCCCATCATTTCTTGCAGCCTTTCCGACGATGCGGCCGATCGAGCTCGGGCAATGTACATATCTTTTTTAGATTTGGCCTCGGAAATTTTACTTTCGAGCGCCCGCATATTTTCTTTTAGTTTAGTCACAACAGCGTTCTGTTGCCCGAGACTGGCTTTCATCGCCGTTGCCGTTTCTTGATAAGATTTCTTGCGGGTCAGAGCTTCCCGCGCCAAATTTTCCTCGCCTTTTTGCAAAGCTAGCTGCGCCCGCTGATGCCATTCTGCTGCTGTAGACTCAGCTTGAGAGCACTGGCGTTCAGTGCGTTTTTGAGCTGCTATCGCTCCTGCCACAGCTTGTCTGAGCTGCACTAAATCTTCCTGCATATCCATTACAGCCTGTTCCAGAATTTTTTCTGGGTCTTCTGCTGCCCCGACCAAACTGTTAATATTGGCTCGAATCACTCGCCATAGGCGATCGAATAATCCCATTTTGCCAGTCTCCCGATTTTCAACTTTAGAATTAAGACAGAGAAATCAGAATTAAAAACTAAAAATGAAAACTCCTCAATCGTCTTTTTAATTTTTAATTTTGAAATTTTAATTCCCTCTAAGTTAGGTCGTCATGATTATTTTTAAGATGGGTAGGGCGCCAGCATTACCCATCAAAACTGAGCAAATGTTGGGTTAAGCGAAACCGAGGGTTCGTGCCTCGGCCCAACCTACTCCCCGATCATTAGTTTAATTGTCTTTGCCTAATTTATGGTTGATAGTATTGTGGCTTCACCCCTTTTTCTTGGAGTTCTTTAACCAAACGTTCTGCTGAGGCAGCATCGTTCAAAGCCCCCATTTGGATCTTGACACCCTTTGAGAAGTTCCGCACGTAGGCATCGGGAACTGCGGTTCTGGCTTGCTGCAGTGATTTTTCGTCGGTGTAATCGGTGACAACGTAATAGAAACCGTCTGCCGCCCGTGCAGGCCTTCCCAGCGGGGATGCGGCGGCTGGGGATGCTGTCGCCGGGGATGTGGCGGCAGGCTGGGCTGGGGATGTGGCGGCAGGCTGGGCTGGGGATGCTGTCGCCGGGGATGTGGCGGCAGGCTGGGCTGGGGATGGTGTTGTAGGCAGTGTTGGCAGTGTCGGCACAGGCTGGGCAGTGCTAGGGCTGGGAGTGGGAAGCAAAGCCGTACTCAGATTGTTGAGTCCTTGTTCCCTGCCTCTGGGGGGGTTGCCGTCTTCTGTAGGAATCGGCACAACCCCGCTGGGGCCCGGAGGCGCTGGAGGGGTTGGCGGAATTGATGCTTTTGGTGAGGGGGAAGGAATCGGGCTGACTGTCGGCTTAACATTGCTGAGAGTGCTCAAATCTAGCTCGACAAATTCCTTGGATACCAGATTTGGAGCTTTCGGCAGTTCCTTGGTGCTGGTATCTGAGATGGCAGTAGAGGCGGGACTGTCGCTTGAAGAGGGTGCATTGCGATCGAGGAAACGGTTCAGGCCTGCCATCTTAACCAAATTTGACGGGTACATGACTGCGTAGCCCAAAGCTGTGCACGACAGCAAAAACAGCAGCATCGAACTCAGTCCCAAGGGAGTTAACAAACTGGCGGCTAAACTGCGTTCTACCGTAGGCTCAGCTTTTGACTCGTCCAAACTTTCGATCAGTTTTTCGCTTGATTCGAGATAATTGTTGGGTGCGAAAGCACTGCTAGATAATTTTGTGCCACCCCTGGTAGTTGCTAGCGGGGCATCGCCCTGAGTGCCGGCAAGGGATAGGGGCAGCGATAGCGGCTGCTGGGTTTCTTCCGCAGTCTCCGACGCCAAATTTTGGGCTAGCTGTTGCTCGGTTGTGGCTGTTTGCTTGCCGGTACGAACTGAGGGCGACACCCACTGTTCGGCCCGCCGCCTGTGCCTTCTGTATGTTGTCAGTTCTGCTTCTAGGTTTACATCTAGACTCCCCAGGACTGCTTGCAAAGCAGGCTTGATTGGGGTTGAAGAGGATTGATGATTTGGGGATTCCACCGAAGAACGCTTACTCATTAGCACAACTCCTACCGCCTCTGAATTAATTTGAATCTTTTGATTGTAGATATAAACAAGAAGCTTGAAAACTTGCCTATTTTATGATTAGCTACTTTTGGCGTCAATGCAACAGGGGCTCGATCACCTGCTGTCGATCGCCGGCAGCTATTTTTCATTTTCATTGGAAAACTGAATTGTTCCTACTTCCCAGAGGCTGCTTACCGACACTCTCAGCCAATTTTTGTATTCTAAGCTACCGCTTATTTGTAACCTCTCATACTCGTTGGGCATTTGTACTTTGTCTTGATCCCTAACGGCTTTATAAACTTTTAACCTGTGTTTTGACCTATACAATGAGCAAGCACGGAGCTAATTGTTTCTATATATAACGAGATTATAAATAAATTATAAAATTTAATTATACTTCGGGGATCGCTACAACCCAGACAGCATAAAGGTTGGGATGCTCTAAAACCTGCTAGCTCTACAAAGGAGAATTAGAGATGAAAATGATTTCCCTAAGAACTTTTATGCAAACCTCCTTAACTTCACCTTTAACTTCAGCTTGTGGTCACTGCCGTCACTATACCCCTGAAGGCAGACGCGGAGGTGTTTGCGCTTTACTAGGCGGCCCGGTTCAAAGTCACTGGAAAGCTTGTGCTTTAGCGGTTTCGCCTTTTAGGTCATCTTGGGAAAACATAGAAGAAATTGGAATGTGGCAAGAATCGACTCTGAAGCTGCAGGATGCCACCGTCACTTTTTCCGATCGCCATGCCTGCCAGCTTACAGGCACAACGTTAACCGAAAAATCGGCAGCAGCAGTCTCGGTTTAGTTAGTCGGCAGCAGGATAGGTCATACCATTTTCGATTGGGGAATCACTGATCATTATCATGGTTTGGATCTGACAAAGCAGTTTCATTCTTTTTGGGAACTGGTATCACTACTGACACTTTTGGAAGATCGGGTGCATTTGGCTTTACTAACTCATAAAAATCAGCAGTATCTACTTTAATATGAGCGCATAAAAAAAACTGATTTTTCCCTCCCGCTATGGCAGCCAAGGATATTGACTAAAATCAGGTTGCCGTTTTTCCAAAAAGGCTTGTTTGCCTTCGGCGCCTTCTTCGGTCATATAGTACAGCAAAGTGGCATTTCCCGCCAGTTCTTGCAAACCGGCTTGACCGTCGCAGTCGGCATTAAAAGCGGATTTCAAGCAGCGAATCGCGATCGGACTTTTTTCGAGAATTTCCGCAGCCCACTGAATCCCTTCTAGTTCTAGTTGTTCGACGGGCACGACGCAGTTGACTAAACCCATTTCTAGGGCTTGCTGCGCGCTGTACTGGCGACACAAAAACCAAATTTCTCTGGCTTTTTTCTGGCCCACAACTCTGGCGAGATAGCTAGCTCCGAAACCACCGTCGAAACTGCCGACTTTGGGGCCGGTCTGTCCGAAAATAGCATTGTCAGCAGCGATCGTCAAGTCGCAAATTAAGTGGAGAACGTGACCCCCTCCAATTGCGTAGCCTGCAACTAAAGCAATTACTACTTTGGGCATAGAGCGAATCAACTTCTGCAAGTCGAGCACGTTCAACCGGGGTATGCCACCTTCGTCTACATATCCCGCCGCACCCCGCACGCTTTGGTCGCCGCCGGCGCAAAAGGCGTATTTGCCGTCTGTATGAGGCCCCGCACCGGTGAAAAGGACAACGCCGATTTTTGTGTCTTCGCGGGCATCAGTAAAGGCATCGCACAGTTCCTGCACGGTTTTGGGACGGAAAGCGTTCCGTTTGTGAGGTCGATTGATGGTAATTTTGGCGGTGCCCCCGCTTTTGTGATAGAGAATGTCTTCGTAGGTTTTGGCGGTTTGCCATTCAATTTGCATAATCAATCAATTTGAGATTTGAGATTGAGCTGAGTCAATCAAGGCAGCGACAAGTCGCTTTTAGATTTTAGAGGCATTCGGTTCAATGGGATACAAGGGTCGATCGACTCTTTCAAAAAAAATAAAGCGGGACTGAGGCCGAAACCAGGTTTTTTACGAACATACGCCGTGCCACGCTCTTGGTAGGGGTTAAACAACGCGGTTTTTGAGGAGGGTAAGAGCGCCCAAGTCCCTTCTCAAATGGACACAGCGTCAAATCCTCGAATTCCTCTCACTACTTTTACTGCCCCAAAATTTATATGCGCTGGATTATTTGCGGAGTAAAATACTCAGCAAGTGCTTTGCTGCTTTGCCAAATACCGGATCGCGGGACTCAAATTCGCTGGGATCGAGTAAAGCTTGAACTTCGGCAAAAGCTTGTGAGTCGAGGGTTCCTTCTTTAGTAAATAAAGTGTCTAGGACTGCAATGTGTCTGGAGTCGAGGCCGAGCCGATTTGCGATCGACTGTAAGTACATTTGCTCCCGCATATCGATGTGTCCGTCGGCCGCTGACATTTCGTAGCCGGAACCGATAAGCAACAGTTTTTCTGATTCTGAGAACAAAGCTGTCAGGGTTAGCAATTCCGTGGGGTTGAAGTAAACCTGCTGTTTGGAGACTCCTTTGACAAGGCGCTGAATTAGTTCTACCCGATCGCGGTCGCCGCTGGCAAAGGCTTTGAGAGTCTTTTGCAGCCGTTCTTCTTCTTCAACTGCGATCGTCCTGTCAATAATCATCACTCCGCGCAGGATGGAAATCAAAGCAGTCACAAACACTACCAAAGGAGTGATATCTTGTTCGCGCAGCTTTTGCCGGCTAATGCGGCACAACAGCTCAACAATTTCAGTATTTATCCTGGTGGTGTCCATAATTAAAAATGGCTTTCTATTAAGCTGTAATGTAACTTGCTTTCTCGATCTTAAGTTTTTCTGTTACGTAGGTATGAGGTGAATTCTAAAACTGAGCCATTGTCTATTAGTGATACTACTTATTTTATTCACAAACGCTGGATGACTAGGGCTGTGGAACTGGCACAAGCAGCCGGTGATGCGGGTGAAGTACCTGTGGGTGCTGCCATTGTTGACGGTACTGGCAAATTGATTGCCGAAGCGCAAAATCGGCGAGAGCGAGACTGCGATCCGACTGCTCACGCTGAAATCTTGGCTTTGCGGGCGGCCGGCCAAGTTTTGCAAGACTGGCATCTTAACCAATGCACGCTCTATGTAACGCTGGAACCTTGCCCGATGTGCGCTGGTGCGATCGTCCAAGCTCGGATTCGTCTGCTGGTATACGGAGCAGATGACCCGAAAACTGGCACGATTCGGACTGCGGCTAATATTCCAGACAGCGCGCATTCGTGTCACCGCTTAGAGGTACTCGGCGGTATTATGGAGTCTGTTTGCCGCGATCAGTTGCTTTCTTGGTTTGAAGCGCGCCGGAAAAATTAACAGGTAAAATTTTTTACTCTCTTCTGGGCGATGTTTAATCGAACTTGACCCTTTAGCTGGAATAATAGATCCGTAATTGCCCGATCGAGCTTTCCAGGCGGCCGACTACTTTGTATTAGTGCTGTCCGGTTGGCTGAGGTTTTACCTGTTAGAGATTATCTCTTGCGGGCGCGATCGCTCGATCGGTACAAGGCCAATAGCAAAAGTGTCCCGACCCAAAAACTAAAGATTTGTCCAGTCACTTACTTTAGACTTTAGATCTCGAGACAGCAGCTTAATTGCTATGCCCCACACCGCCACGATCGCCGTTGAGTCCAGTAAATCATCTCTAGTGAAGCCAATGCCTGCCAAGGTAGCATCTAATACCTCTCGCGTTTCTCCTTGGTTAACCTCCTTGCTCTATCCGCTAGGTCACTATGTTGTCCTACCGTTTCATTTTGGCAAGATTGAGATAACCGGACAGGAGCACTTGCCGAAAGACGGGCCTGTCATCTTAGCCCCTACGCACCGCTCCCGGTGGGATGCCCTGATGATGCCCTATTCAACGGGACAGAAGGTGACTGGACGCGATTTGCGGTTTATGGTAACTGCTGATGAAGTGAAAGGACTGCAAGGTTGGTTCATCAGAAATTTGGGGGGGTTTGCGGTAGATCTTAAGCATCCGGCAATTGGCAGTCTCCGTTATGGGGTGGAACTACTCCTCGACAAGGAAATGTTGGTGATTTTTCCCGAAGGCGGTATTTTTCAGGATGGCGAAGTTCATCCGATTAAGCCGGGATTGGCGCGTTTGGCAATGCAAGCAGAGTTGAGCAAACCGGGTTTGGGGGTGAAAATTGTACCGATGAGTATCCGCTATCGCCCGCGCATTCCTCAATGGGGTGCTCAGGTAAAAATTGCGATCGGTACTCCGATTTCCGTGGCGGATTATGCCAATGGTGGCGGTGGTAAAAAAGAAGCACGATTGTTGAGTGCCCAGCTCGAAATGGATCTTAAAAAGCTTGATGAAAGTTGAGGAGAAGAAGGTTCGGCAACGGATTCTGTAACGGATGTAACGGATATAACGGATGTCAGGAAGAAGGAAGTTCGGCAACGGATTATGTAACGGATGTAACGGATGGCAGTCGGAAGAGGGAAGAAAGAAGGAAGAAGGAAGAAGGAAGAGGGAAGAAGGAATTATGATATAATGTTTTCGGGTGCTGTGGAGAGATGCAGCACTTATTTGGCTGCTTTGTTATGTCTGTATTAAGTGTGAGCATTAATGGGTTGTGCTTTGAACTTTAAGCCTGGTCAAATTGTCAGTTTAGAATGTGGAGATGCGTGCCTGCATTCCGAGGTAATCCAAGTGGTTGAGGCACGTCAAGTTTGTTGGGTGCGCCCTTTGATGTTAGTTGTATCGGTGTCGGGTAAGGATTCACCCACAGAATACACTTTATCAGATTTGCGAGATGGTGCTGATTTGCTTTGGCCGCTTAGCTTGTTTCGGGCGGCTTTAGATACTGAGGTAATTTCACTGTTGACCCAGTTGCATTCTCTGGATGCTGAGAAAAAGGATGGTGCGATCGCATCTCGGCAACTTAGAGATTTTGTCGATCGAGTTTGGGAAGCTTTTCCGAGTGCTTTTCATTAAGCAAATATCTGGTGTTTTGTCTATTAGTCCGCCAGGGGCTGAAAACCCCTGTCTAATAGCTAAAGTCCTCTTGCATAGGACTGATACCCTCTTAATTCTTCAGTCCGCGTAGGCGGGCTTCGTTTGTCTAGAAGCGATTTCTATCGCCCAATTTTCTTTTCGCTTTTCACGGACTATTATACTAAAACACAGCGTGTGAAAGCTCTTCGGGATTGAGATTATTGTGAATAACTTGACCGTCGCGGAACCAGACAACGCGGCGAGTTTGGCGCGCCACTTCCGGTTCGTGCGTTACCATAACAACAGTCATGCCGCTTTCGTTGAATTCGGTAAAAATATCCATTACTTCTTGAGTAGTTTTTGTATCCAATGCACCTGTAGGTTCGTCAGCCAGTAACAACACGGGACGGTTGACAATAGCCCTGGCGATGGCTACGCGCTGCTGCTGTCCTCCTGATAGTTGATTCGGTCTGTTTTGCAGCCGACTTTCCAGGCCTACTTTTGTTAAAGCCTCTACTCCCCGTTCGCGTCTTTCTGCTGCGGGAATGCCGGCATAAACCATCGGTAACATGACATTTTCTAAGGCTGTCAATTGAGGCAACAGGTGAAATTGTTGGAAGACAAAACCTAATTTTAAATTGCGAATTCCGGCTAATTCTGCTTCGGGCATTTGGGCGACATCTACGCCGTCTAAGTAGTAACTGCCGCTCGTAGGTCGATCGAGACAGCCGATAATATTCATAGCTGTAGATTTGCCGGAACCCGATGCGCCCATAATCGAGCAATATTCTCCTTGTCTTACGGTCAAGCTGACGCCGTTTAAGGCGCGAACTTCTAGGTCGCCAATCCCGTAAACTTTTGTTACCTCTTCCAGACCGACAACAACGGGCTTTGAGAGGACTTGCGGGTCGAGGTCTTGGTATGTATCGGTTTGTAGTTCAGGCATTTTTTTTCTGTGCGATCGACACAACTAACTACTAACTTAACACTTCTTATCGGTTTTGGCGGGTGGAAGGGCGATCGTTTGGACGCTAATTTCAGTATCAGGCGTCATTGCAAATGCAGCGGATTGGAGTCAACCAATCTCGAAGAATGGAGATTGCTTGGCGACTTTAAACAAGTCGGACAAGTTGTAATTATGGGACTTACACAAGGGTGGTGAGAAACCGGGTTTTTTCACGAAAATCATTCCCTACAGCGCGCATAAACCATAAAAAACCCGGTTTCTGTGGTCTTGATGCGTAAGCCCTAAATTAAACAATTTGTCGCTTAAATGCTTTCAGGATCGATGTTCAATTCGCGCAGTTTTGCTGCCAAACGTTCGGCCCTTTGAGCTTCTTGTTCAGCCCTTTGAGCTTCTTGTTCGGCCCTTTGAGCTTCCTGTTCGGCACGCTGGCGGTTTAATTCCCCCTGTTCCTCCAATTCCGCATAGGAAAGAAACCTTTGTCCATCGGGTCGATATATTTCTAATCCAGCTTCGCCCAACTCAAATCGTACTCCCAATCTCGGACTTACCCAGCCCTCAATCGGATCAATTAATTCTAAGTTTCCTTCAATTCTTTGCCAACCGCTCAAATCGTTGTTTTCGGGATCGTAAAGGTAATATTCATCGACTCCATAGCGATTGTAAAATGAAAGTTTTTTGTACATTTTGGTTTGTCTGTCGTTGTGAGAGCGAATCTCAAACGCAACTTGGGGAGCAATATTATCTTCGTTAAATTGCAGGTAGGAACGTCGATCGCCCTTTGGTCTGCCAAATATTACCATAACATCCGGTGCTTGAGAAATATCTGGTCTACCTTCAACTGGATACCACAGTAAATCGGCTGCTACAAACACGTTTGGGTCGTTTTTAAACAGCGATTCGCAACCTTCTTTGATTTTGACAATTAATTTGTATTGAATTGTGCTATCTGCCATTGGTTGACCGTCGCTGCATGGATAAATAATTTCTTCGGTCGTGACTTGCATAGTGGTTGTCTCCGAGAACTATTTGATATTAATTCAACTATTTTTGAACTAGCATAATTTGTGAATACTTTTTTTGTTTAGATTACAGATTCTCTAATTCGGTCAACTTTTCCTATGAAAACAGGGAGAGTTGTGCACCTGGAGGATCATCTGATTGAGCGCATTCTCTGAGGATATGTAATGTTTCGGGGTCATCTTTCCACCCCCGTACTAATTCTTGGAATGCTGCACGTCGCACATCCGAATTATGGTCAGATTGAGCGCATTCTTTGAGGATAGGTAATGTTTCCGGGTCATCTTTCCACCCCCGTACTAATTCTTGGAATGCTGCACGTCGCACATCCGAATTATGGTCAGATTGAGCGCGTTGTTTGAGGATAGGTAATGTTTCCGGGTCATCTTTCCACCCCCGTGCTAATTCTAGGACTGCTGCACGTCGCACAACCGAATCATGGTCTGATTGAGCCAGTTGTTTGAGCCAAGGTAAGGTTTTGGGGTCATCTTTCCACCCCCGTGCTAATTCTAGGACTGCTGCACGTCGCACAACCGAATTATGGCCTGATTGAGCCAATTGTTTGAGCCAAGGTAAGGTTTTGGGGTCATCTTTCCACCCCCGGGCTAATTCTAGGACTGCTGAAGAGCGCACATCCCAATTATCGTCAGATTGAGCGCGTTGTTTGAGGATAGGTAAGGTTTCGGGGTCATCTTTCCACCCCCGTGCTAATTCTTGGACTGCTGCACGTCGCACATCCCATTTATGGTCAGATTGAGCGCGTTGTTTGAGCCAAGGTAAGGTTTCGGGGTCATCTTTCCACCCCCGTACTAATTCTTGGAATGCTGCACGTCGCACAGCCGAATTATGGTCAGATTGAGCGCATTGTTTGAGCCAAGGTAAGGTTTCGGGGTCATCTTTCCACCCCCGTGCTAATTCTTGGACTGCTGCATATCCCACATCCCAATTATGGTCTGATTGAGTGCGTTGTTTGAGCCAAGGTAAGGTTTCCGGGTCATCTTTCCAAGTAAAGGCGATCGCACTTACTGCTTGAGTGCGAATTTCCTTCACTAGACGTGCCTTGTCTCCATCGCGCTTATAATGGTACTTGAAGTTGTACTTGGTTAACTCTTTTAAGCGTTCAAGCAATTGACTCTCCACCGAAGCAATCTCTTTTCTATCCCTCACCTCATTCACACACTTCGCCGCCAAAAACAGATTGCTGAACTTTTGAGCTACCCCATGCTGTTCAATCAAAAACTCAATCAATTTCCCTGTAAACTTTCCAGCAATCAATCCCGCAATCAAGCACAAAACTTCCTGCCAAGATTCATCATCCCAGTGCTTGCCAAAAACTTCTGTTTTCAACTCATCTAAACAAAGTTGGCGCGTTTTTTCAAATCGATATACAACCTCCGACGCACAGAAATATTCCAAAAAACTTCGATGGACAAATCCGTAACTATCCGCACCCAAATAACATAAAATAAAGTTGCGAGTTCGCAGTTGGTTAATTATCAACTTTGCCCGCTCTTTCGGTCGATGGAAATCTTTATTCTTCAGATATGCTGTCAGGATCTCCTCCAAATCTTCCGCACTAATAATATTGCCAGCCAACCCTTCAGGTGCTGCTTGCATTTTGTAAGCGACTCGCCGCAGCATTTCTTGCTTATCTTTAGCATGAATCGTTTTCGGATCGAGCCTGCTATCCTCTACTAAAGACCTTTCCACATCCCATTGATACAGCAATACCCGCGAAGCTTGATTGTAAAGTTCCGCCCTGTCTCTCGGCAATTCTTGTCCGCGATTTAAAATCGCCATAATCGTCAACAATAAGGGATTACCCGCTAAATCTCGAATCGTTGATGAATACGCTAATGCTCTTTTCATGCGATCGCGAATTCGCACTTTTCCCACAGCATCAGTAAAAGTTAATTCGTGCCAGCGGCGAAGAAAATCCTGAATTTGTTCCGCGTTCAAATCTTGGAGAATAAAGTGATAAAACCCTGCATCTTGCAACCGTTGAGGTTTGTAACCAATAATCCGAGACGTGACAATCACTCGCACGCGCGGATACTCATTAGTAAACCGATGAATCGCCGTAATTACATCTTCTCGTTTCCCCGGATCGAAAATTTCATCTAACCCGTCGAACATCACCACAGCGTCGCCTGTTTTAAGCTGTTCCTGCAATTGATGCTGATTCAAGTGACAAATTGAACCCGGACTTTGATGGAAAAATTCCAGGAAGTTCTTGCAATCTCCTGATTCCACGCTGCGAATGTAAGTCCGCAATTCTATTAGCAGCGGAATCGGCAGAGATGTCACGCTATTTAAGGGCGAGCGCGCCCAGTTTAATGCTAAAGTTTGTAACAGAGTAGACTTGCCAGAACCCGGATCGCCTAAAATCACAATGTAGGGATACTTTTGCTTGTCATTGATAACATCTAGCACGGATACGATGGGCTGAGAAAAATAACCGCGCCGATATTTCTCTAAGTTTTCTAGATCGATCGCCTCTAATTGATTGCTGTCTTGCAGCCGCCGTTGATGTTCTTTAGGAATTTCGTAAGCTTGGGGCAGAAATGATTCGTAAATTGATCGCACATCTTGGAAAATAAAGATTTCCCAAACCTTCAGCTTTTCGCGATAATCGTAGGTATTGGGATCGACGCTGCTTAAATTGAGATTGCTGTAACGCTCGCACAGAGCTTCTTGATATTGCCTCAAGTCAAATTCGGGGATAATCCCGGCCGTTTCTTGAGTATTTTTCTGAATGCTATCCAGATTTTGAGCATTCAAGATATCGCGCAAGTCTTTTGAGTCAAAGAGAATTTCTTGAACTTCTGCGAGATACTGATTGGCGATGGTTTGCCACTTAAATCTTAGCGGCAAAGAAGTTAAATTTAGTTGAGTCCAGGTTTGTTCGAGAAGTTTTGCATCTAGAGATTTGCGATCGCTCTCAAAAGCCTTGCCCAAAATTTTCTTAACAGACTTGTTATTGATAAACTGTTTACCATCTTTAATATACAGCTTAATTTTCTCTGGAGGAAGTCCGCCGATTTTTAACTGCTGTTGCACCAACTCCAAAAACTTTTTGAGCGCTTTGCCCGCTGCGACTTGTCGGGGGTCTTTTTCGCTAAATATGACGTTTTTCACGGAATAAAAAACATCTTTAGCAAACTCCTTCGCGCCATCTACTGCTAACTCTTCTAAGATGGGTTTGACGAGAATGCCGACTCCTTGCGTCACTCCCCAGAGTACCAGCCAATCAATCATACAGCTAGCCCTAGAATAAATTTATGTTTATAATATAGCAATTATCAAGGATTTATGAAATTATCAAAAACAGTAGAGTAATCTCCCGTGATTGCTCCGATAGGTTAGGGTAGTATCAGTTTTCTGTCGCTGCGCTGCGATTAGCCCTGAGCCCGCCTGATTGTTGCCCCCTACTACCCCTTAAAAATCGGGAATATCATCAAAGCTTCGCTTTTTTACAGGGATTTACCGGAGTTCGACTCGGCTATAACGAGCGATCGACAATTCGGTCTTTCCTTCTTGGTAGCGATCTCAAAAGAGTAAAATTTTTATATTTTTTTTGTCGTTCGCTTGTGTTATACTCTAGTAATGGCAGTGTGAGCAATTTTATATTAACGCACAGATTCCTATTATTTAATAATACCTCGTTAAGGGCAAAAAGTAAAGTAGTTGACCCCAAAAAAAACAATAAATTTTTGAGATATCATTAAGAAAAGTAAAGCGTAAAATTGGTAAGTTGGCGATAAAAAGGTACAGACAATTATGACATACGACTACGACTTGTTTGTGATAGGTGCGGGTTCCGGCGGATTGGCGAGTTCCAAGCGAGCAGCATCCTACGGCGCAAAAGTGGCGATCGCCGAAAATGACTTAGTAGGCGGAACCTGCGTCATTCGCGGCTGTGTCCCCAAAAAACTCATGGTGTACGCCTCAACATTTTCGCACCTTTACGAAGATGCGGTGGGCTACGGTTGGAGTCCAGTAGAAAGCAGCTTTGATTGGGAAAAACTCATCACCAGCGTAGACACAGAAGTGCGGCGGCTGAGCAAACTGCACATCAGCTTCCTCGAAAAAGCCGGAGTCGAATTAATCTCAGGATACGCCAAATTTATTGATCCCCATACCGTCGAAGTTGGTGACAAGAAATTTACCGCAGCCAAAATCTTAATTGCAGTCGGCGGAGAAGCGAGAAGAGTCCCAATTCCCGGCATCGAACACGCGATCACCTCCCGCGAAATCTTCCTGCAAAAAGAGCAGCCAAAACGGTTTGCCATTTGGGGTGGCGGCTACATCGGCGTCGAATTTGCTTGCATTATGAATGGGTTGGGAAGCGAAGTAACTCAAATCATCCGCAGCGACTTAATTTTGAACGAGTTCGACACAGAAATTCGCACCAACGTGCAAGAAGGAATGATTAAGCACGGAATAAACATTTTGACCGAAAGCTCGATCAACCACATTGAGAAAACTCCAGAAGGCTTAAAATTAACTCTGTCGGGAAAATCCGAAGGAACGCTCGTAGTAGACGCGCTGTTGTGCGCTACCGGGCGCTTGCCGAACTTGGAAAATTTGGCTTTAGAAAATGCGGGAGTAGAAATCGATAATGGTGCGATCGCAGTTACCAAAGACAGCCGCACCAGTCAGCCGCACATTTTTGCTGTCGGAGATTGCACCAACCGCATCAATTTAACGCCAATTGCGATCGCCGAAGGACGCGCTTTTGCAGATACTGAATTTGGCAACAATCCCAGAGCAATCAGTTACGAAAATGTCCCGTCAGCGGTATTTTCGCAGCCGGAAGCAGGTACAGTCGGCTTAAACGAAGTGCAGGCTAGAGCAAAGTTTCCCGACTCAATTAAGTGCTACACAGCCAAGTTTCGACCGATGTTTCACGCTTTGACAGGTGCAGACGAGAAAACTTTTGTCAAGTTAATCGTTGAAACTAATACTGACAGAGTTTTGGGCGTGCACATGGTTGGGAAAGACGCGGGCGAGATTATTCAAGGAATGGCGATCGCTGTTAATATGGGAGCTACGAAGAAAGACTTCGACGCGACTATTGGCATTCACCCATCGACTGCTGAAGAGTTTGTTACTTTGCGGTAAAGTGGGCGAAGCAGCCAGGGGTTTAAACCCCTGGCTAATAGCTAAAGTCGCTTAAAACTGACTCAAGAAAACTATTTTGAAGAACAGGCAGGATGCCTGTTCCACACAAAAATTTAATTTTCTGGTTGTGGGGTGGGCGTGCCGCCCGCCCAAAAATACAATTTAGATAAAAAACAGCTTATCAATGAGTGATTCAACCAAACACAACAAAATTTTAGCATTCTATCTCGGTCAGCAGCCTGATTCACAAGGTCGGGCGATCGAGAATATTTGGTCGTGGGATTACCAGAAGCTGGAATCCGTGCACAATTACATTCAATGGCTGTTTCCGCTGAGAGAAAAGAGCCGCTTTAATTCCAGTGCTCCGACTTTAAATGATGAGGTAATTCAAGCTTTTAGAACAACTGAAGAGTTGAGAAGTCGCTTAGTCAAATCTCTAAAAGTCATGCTGGCATTTTACGGGCTGGAATGCCGCGAAGGGGAAAACGCAGAAATTGTAATTGCCAAATCCGAGGAATATTTGTCAAGAAAAAGAGAGTGGATTGAACCATTTAATCACAACTCTCTGCGGCTGACTAGGATTCTCACAAGTTTGACAACTTTGGGATTGAAGAATTATGCTTTGGCTCTTTTCAGGTGTTTGGACGAGATATATAATGAAAATAAAGAAAGTATTGGTTTAAAAACTTATACATATTGGAAAAATGCTGTAAATAGTTAAATCGGGACAAGCCAATCAGCGGGACAGTAACCGAACGCTACGAACACAATAAATAATGGATAAAGCAATTACAGAAAATCACTCTCAGTCGGGCAGAGAAATTTATCAAAGGATTTCCAACAACATTCAAAAAGTCGTGAAAGGGCAATCAGCAGCAATCAGGAAATTGCTGTCAGCCTTTGTGAGTGGCGGGCACGTCCTCCTAGAAGATTATCCCGGTACAGGTAAAACTACCCTAGCTAAAGCCCTAGCCTTATCTGTCGATGTCAGCTTTAAACGCATTCAATTTACACCTGACCTTTTGCCATCCGATATCTTGGGCATATCCATGCTCGACCCCAATCAACGCACGTTCCATTTCCACGAAGGTCCAATTTTTGCTAATATTATCTTAGCTGACGAAATCAATCGGTCATCACCGCGAACCCAATCCGCCCTCCTAGAAGCAATGGCAGAATTTCAAGTCAGCATTGACGGAAATTTGCACAAACTTAAAGACCCATTTTTTGTCATTGCTACTCAAAATCCAGTAGAATCTCGTGGCACTTATCCACTTCCTGAAGCCCAAATGGATCGCTTTGCAGTTCAATTTAGTCTAGGATACATCTCGCCAGAAGACGAAGTTAACCTGTTAAGAGATCAAATCCATCAACATCCTATTGATACACTTCAAACCTGCGTTAATTTAGAGGATTTAATTAGCTTAAAACAGCAGGTAAAGCAAATTAGAATTAGTGAAGAATTGAAGCGTTACCTCGTAGATATCGTGAATGCAACTCGCTCAGCCGAAGGCGTACAACTAGGGGCGAGTCCCAGAGCTTCCCTAGCTTTAATGAAAGTTGCTCAAGCATTAGCTTTGTTCGATGGCTATGAGTTTGTTACCCCCGAACATATTCAAGAACAGGCGGTATCAGTCATCGCTCATCGCCTAGTAATGGAACCTCAAGCGCGTTTTTCGGGTAGAATGGCCCCAGGTGTTGTTGAAGAAATTATCAAATCTATTCCTGTACCCGCCTAAAAAATGAAACGTGTTTTATACGCTATTTTTCGCTTCGGTGCGCGTGTAAATCGATCGCGAAAGAAGCGATTGACTAACAATGGGTTAGCAGTGCTTAGCTGCACGCTTTTAGCGGGAATTTTAGGATTAGATACTAATCAGACTGTGACTTATCAAATCTTTACTTTCCTGTTGTCAATTATAGGAATAGCCATAATTTTCAGTAGATTTTTTCGCTTCCGCTTCAACGCAGTACGTTTCTTGCCAAAGTTTGCAACTGTTGGAGTCACTTTAAAATACCGTATTCTCATTCATAACAAAACTAGCCAGACTCAAAACAATCTGAAAATGGGGGAAAATTTTGCCGACACCTGGCCAAGTTTTCAAGAATTTACAGAAACACCTGAACCAGGTGAAGAACAGCGCAATTCATTGGATAAATACTTCGGCTATTATCGTTGGCTGTGGCTAATTTCTAGAAAACAATGCGCCACAGCTAAACCCATAGAATTGCCTTCTCTCCTACCCAATAGCAAAACAGAAGTGGTATGTGAAATTACGCCGTCCTACAGAGGTGTTATCCGCGTGACTGGTCTAACAGTTACTAGGTCAGATCCTTTTGGGATTTGGAATGCTTGTAAAACAATTTCCTTGCCCCAGTCTATCTTAATTTTACCAAAACTATATCATTTACCACCAATTCAGCTTCCTGGCTCAAGAAGATATCAATCAGGTGGCGTAACATTAGCTTCATCCGTAGGAGATTCGGAGGAATTTAGGTCTCTGCGGGATTATCGAGCGGGAGATCCGCTACGCAAAATTCACTGGAAAAGTTGGGCAAAAGCAGGTAAGCCAATGGTCAAAGAAGAACAGGATGAGTTTTTTGTGAGGCACGCCCTAATTTTGGATACATTTCAAAGTGTAAAATATAGTGAAATTTTAGAAGAGGCTATCTCAATTGCGGCTTCATTATCCTATGAAGTTCAGACTCAAGAATCATTATTGGATTTGATGTTTGTCGTTCAAGAAGCTTATTGTTTTACCTTTGGTAGAGGGCTGAACTCTACTGAAAAAATGCTAGAAATTCTCGCCTCAGTTGCTGCCTGTCAGGATAAAGCTTTTGACTCGCTTACCTCAGTTTTGATGGAGAAAGTCTCTCTCCTAAGTGGTTGTATTTGTATATTCTTGTGTTGGGACGAACCTAGAAAAACATTAGTAAATTATCTGAGAAGCCGCGGTATCCATACATTAGTTTTAATTTTAACAGAGCCAGACGCTCAATTAGATAGCTTAAATTTAGAGCTGATTAAAGATGACTTAACAAGCTGCCATATCTTAAAGCTAGGTCAAATACAAGAGGAGTTAATGAAATTATGAAAATGCCAGTTTTTCTTTTGGGTGCTAGTGTAATTTTTTGGGGCTGGCAGACGGGACTATGGTTTTTCGCTTTGCCAATTGCTCTGATTTTAGAGGCAGCTAACTGGTTGCCTTATCGGTGGGATTTTTCAGCTAGTGATTTTAGGCGCATTGCTAATTTCTGCCTGATTTTTTTGTGCTGTTTGCTGGTTTATCTCCTTGTCGCCAACCGCTCTATTTACTTGATATATAATTTGTTGCAGTGGCTTCCTGGTGTATTTTTTCCACTGGTAGCTACTCAGGTATATTTTGTTAAGGCAAGTCTGGATATACGCCTAATGTTTTTGTGGCTAAACAAAGCCACAAAAAAAGCACCACTTAACCCCTTGATGGTGAATCTAAGTTATCCATATTTTATCTGTTGTCTGCTATCCGCTAGTGCGACGAACAGTAGAGAGAGCTCTTTTTATGCTGGGATATTTGCCTTAACTGCTATTGCTTTGTGGTTTGTGAGACCGAAAAGATTTTCATCTATTCTCTGGCTGGGTCTGATGTTAATTGCTGGCAGTATAGGATTTATAGGACAGATGGGCCTGCACCAACTTCACCTAGCAGTAGAACAGCAAGCAATCTCATGGCTTAGTCAGGGGAACTCTCAAGAAACAGATTTTTTGAAAAAACAAACGAACATCGGGTCAGTGGGATTATTAAAACAGTCAAATGAAATAATTTTTAGAGTTGCTCCTGAAGCTAAACAGACTCCTCCCCGACTGCTAAGAGAAGCCACTTATAATCGCTACAACTCTTCACTTTGGCTCGCCTTAAATCCTAACTTTGTTCCCGTACAACCAAAGATTAATGGCACAACTTGGGATTTAGGTGACCAACTACCCAATCCATCAACGATTACTATTTCGGCTACACTCCAAGGCAACCAAGGTTTATTAAAGCTGCCAGATGGAACTTTTAAAATTGACGCATTGCCTGTCAATCAGATGGAAAAGAATAAATATGGCACAATAAAAGTGGTGGGAAAAGTTGATATGCTGGCTTATAGAAGCTACTTTAATAATAGTTATTCTGTAGATAGCCCGCCTACAGAAGACGACCTGCAAATACCAAAATCAGAAATAGCTGCACTTAATAAAATCCTCAGTCAAGTGAATACTCAAGGAAAGTCGCCACCAGAAATATTAGATAAAATAGAGTGGTTTTTCCTAAAAAATTTCGTTTATTCACTGAAGCTGAGGGGCAAAGATAATGATGCTACGCCTCTATCAACATTTTTACTGGACACTCGCTCTGGACATTGTGAATATTTTGCTACCGCTGCCACACTGCTCCTGAGAAAACTCGGTATTCCAGCCCGTTATGCTGTTGGATATTCTGTTCACGAATTTAGTTCTTTGGAGAACCAATATATTGTAAGGAGTCGCCATGCTCATGCTTGGACTTTGGCTTATATCGCGGGAAAATGGCAAGCTTTTGATCCTACGCCTTCTGATTGGGAAAGCATGGAGGATGCTGCTGCTCCCCGAGGGGCATTTATCTCTGATGTATGGTCGCTATTGAGTTACAAAATTGTGCTGGGGTTGCGATATTTATCAGGTAGCAATGGATTGAAGTATGGGGGAGTCATCCTGCTGGCATTAATATTTTTTTGGAGGTGTAATCCTAATTTTAAGAAAAATGTACGCCTTTTATCTAAGAAACAAAGATGGCTAAAAGCTATTTATAAGAAAGATTCGTTGACTCAGAAATCGGAATTTTATTTAATCGAACAGGCGTTAAATGAGTCGGGATTGATTCGCCCTCCTTCCGAGTCTTTAAAAAATTGGATCGAGAGGTTGAAAAAAGAAAAACCGGAATTATATGGTCTCGAAGAGTTAGCATTGTTGATTGAGATTCATTATTGCGCTCGCTTCGATCCAGAAGGAATTCAAGATGCACAAAAAGCTGAATTTAAATTGGCAATTCAATCCTGGATCGAGCAATATCGCAGACAGGCGATCGCCTCAAAGTCTCAGGTTAATAAAAGCGGTAAGTCTACTATAGCTTTTCTCAGGTAGATGATGTACAAATTTAGATGGCAAATTGGGGGGTTGAGGACTTTTTAATTGATTCGTAAATTCCCCAGTTATTCACTTATTCAATCTAAACTTGTACCTCCCTTAATTGAGAACCGCTATATATACCTTTTCTAAATCACTTGTACAATACCGTCGGTTATTAGACAAGTCACAATTGCTTTATGCATACTTAAGAGAACAGCCTTATCAGGGTACTTATACAATTAATCTACCCTGCTACCAAGGCATTGGTTGAACAGCAAGAGTGGAAAGTAGCTCATAATCCACTTGTGTGTACGCGGTAGCCTTAAAAAGGGGGACGAAAGAGAAGATTCTTGTCCCCCCGAATCGTTGCGGGGGGATCGGGTTTTAATCGCTCTACAGAAGACTCGCACTACATTTGAGATTAACTTGACACCAATGGGCATTGTCATGTACCTACCGGCTGAGCAAATTTTTACTGGTTCTACTTGTTACTAGGCGCTTAGCGAAAGTAACGCTTCTGGGGCGAGTCAGAGCGTCCATTTTCTCAACCAAGGCTCGGACTCTGGATCTGGGTTCCCAGGCTTTACACCTCGAAACCCGTTAATTACAGGAAAAATCAGGACACGGCAGTGCCGTTTCCCTAGCTGCCGCCTCGTCGAAAAAAAAATTTAAATCCTTTGAACCTTTTTTAGAGCTGTCCTGTCTAAACACTTCAGATAACGAACTGGTGGGGGAGACTTCACAGGTGTTAGGTGTGCCAGCCAATGTTTTAACCGATGACTGTTCCGACTCGGACTTAGTTGCTCAATGTTTAAAGGGCGATCGCACTTGCTTTCGCTACCTTTACAAACGCTACCAACACAAAGTCAGGTCAACCCTTTACCAACTCTGCGGCCCGTCACTTCTTGACGATTTAGCACAAGAAGTATTCCTGCGAGTCTGGAAAGGATTGCCCAAACTCAAGCACCAGGAAAACTTTTCTACTTGGCTTTATCGAATCACTTGGAATGTGGCTTCCGACCAAAGACAAGCATTTGCTAAACAGCATTCTTTTGACTCCCAACTTAAAAATCAAGAAGTAATGGATGGGGTTATTCTCAAAGATAACACATCCGACTTGATGCAGTTGCACTATGAAGATTTAGTGCAGCGGGGACTGGATCAATTGAGCTTTGAACACCGCAGCGTTTTGGTGCTGCACGACCTAGAAGACATCCCGCAAAAAGAAGTAGCCCAAATTTTGGGACTGCCAGCAGGAACTGTCAAATCTCGCGTGTTTTATGCCCGAAATGCTGTGCGACAATTTTTGCAAAAAGAAGGTGTCAGCGAGCTATGAATAACCCAAGCAGCGACCAAAAGTTAGTTGATTTCTTGAAGCAACATCGCCCAAACCTTCCAGAAGCTGCGCCTGATTTTGAGCAAAAACTTTTAGCCGCAATAGAGAGGGATGAGGCGGGTGAGAGAAAGCTCAATTATCTACGAGAACCCCAATTTACCCGGTCTAGTAAGAGGTCAAGAAGGATCGGTTTTCCCAAGTGGGTTTTTCCTTCTGCGATCGCCGCTGGCTTGCTAGTTTTTTGGTCTGGCTACCGTGCGTTTGAGACTGCACAATTGCTAGATAAGGAAACAGCTCAGTTAGAAGCATTTTTAGTTACTAACTGGGAGGGCGTACTGCATGATTCTCCCCAAGAAAATATGACCGATCGCTCACAAACAGACTGGTTGACTTTCAGCCAGGGTGCTGACAGTCAACCGCCAACAAATAAGTAATATCAAAGAGGCAATTTTCATGTCAATTCGTCGTATTTCTGCCCTAGCCGTTTTAATGCTGACTCTCGGCAGCACAGCCGCAGCAATAGCAGTTCCCAATCCCATAGAACCGGAAACAATTGCACAAAACCAGCGTCCCAATCGACCAGGTGGCAGGGAAGGTGGGATGTTCGAGAAACTTAATTTAAGCGCAGACCAAAAGCAGCAAATGCAGGCAGTTCGCGATCGCTACAAAGACCAAGTTTCCCAGCGGATGCAAGCAGTCCGCCAAGCCAGACAAGAATTGGACACGATGATGTCCGGCACGGCAAATGCCAGCGAAATCCGTGAAAAACACCGTCAAATAATGGGATTGAGACAGCAGTTTGAAGAGGTCCAATTTGAAATTACACTCGCAATGCGAGAAGTGCTCACTGCCGAACAGCGCAGCCAATTAGCTCAAATGATGCAGCAGCGCCGGCAAAATGCTAAAAACCGGATGCAAAACGGTCAAAAACCGCAGTAATTGACGAGTAGTTTTGAGTGAATCGCAGGGTGCTTACGCACTCTGCGATTTATTAGTTCAAGCTCCCAGATCGGAAGCATCTAAAGGAAAGCAGCTAAGCTAGAAATTGGACTTTTGAGGCAGGAGGCAGAAGGAAAGAGGAAGAAGAAAGGGGTGCATCTCAGTTTTGCACATATATCAAGTGGAAAGTTGACCATTGAGATAAGCACAGCGCAGAGAAAGAATAGA
>NZ_JAUBQB010000173.1:0-2376 GCF_036701035.1 Microcoleus sp. Pol7_B2
ATCATTATTGTTCCATAATATTTCTGCAGAAAGAGGTATTGACAAAATCTACTCCTTTCTAACTTGTTACCAATGATTCTTGCATGGGATTTTTTAACCGCAGATATGGGCGGATAAACGCGGATGGACGCAGATGGGTATGGAGCGTTATTGAGTTTTGTAATTTTGTTTGGTTTTACTCTTGACATTGACATTAATGTCAAGGTTTAGGCTACAGGAGTCATTCTACCAAATCAACCTTTACAAATGATTTCTAATTCTTTGTCAATTTCTCGCATCTCGCAGTTAGCAGAAGAACATCCCGACGCTTTAACAGCCGCCCTGTGCGGAATTCTAGTAATCTTGGGTTCGCTAGCCCTGCAATTCGGCTGGCTGGGTTTAGCCGTATTCATCTTACCCGCGGCTTATGTTATCGGCGGCTATTCCAGCACCCGCGAAGGCTTAACTACCCTTTTTCAAGAACGCGAATTAGATGTAGATTTGTTAATGATTGTCGCTGCTTTGGGCGCGGCCGGTTTGGGGCTATGGCGGCAAGAATATCATTTAATTGTTGACGGTGCGGTGCTGATTTTGATCTTTGCAATTAGCGGTGCCCTTGAAGGTTATGCTATGCAGCGGACTGAACGCAGCATCCGCAGTTTGATGAGTTTGACTGCAGATACTGCTAGGGTAGTAATGTACGGCGGGGAACAGTTCGTTGCGATCGACAAATTGGAAATTGGCGATTGCATTTTAGTCAAGCCGGGAGAAATCATCCCCACAGATGCGATAATTATTGAAGGCTACAGTGCGATCGACCAAGCCTCGATTACCGGCGAATCGATGCCCGTGGAAAAAACCAGGGGCGATGAAGTCTATGCAGGTACAATTAACGGTGTCGGCGCGCTGAAACTCGAAGTGCATAAAACTCCAGAAAGCAGCTTGATTCAGCGAGTGATTCGGCTGGTTCAAGAAGCGCAAACAGCAGCGCCGCCTTCTCAAATGTTTGTGGAAAAATTCGAGCGCGGTTATGCTAAATTAATTGTCGCTTTAGGCTTGCTGCTGGCAACTTTGCCGCCCTTTGTTTTGGGCTGGAATTGGGAAGAGACAATCTATCGGGCGCTGATTTTCCTAGTAGTCGCGTCCCCCTGCGCGCTGATGGCTTCGATTATGCCGGCGCTGCTTTCGGGAATTGCTAATGGGGCGAGACAGGGGATTTTGTTTAAAAGCGGCGCGCAATTAGAGATGATGGGTAAAGTCAGGGCGATCGCCTTTGACAAAACCGGAACTCTCACCACGGGAAAACCTGAAGTTATCCAAATTGTACCAGCAGCCGGATATACTGAAACAGAAGTTCTGCAATTGGCTGCAGCCCTAGAAGCTCATTCCGAACACGCGATCGCCTCTGCAATTGTCAGCGCCGCCCAGCAGCAACAGTTACAATTGTCAACCGCTACCGACGTACAAGCAAAAATCGGTCAAGGAATAGTCGGCAAAGTCAACAATCAAATCATTGCCATTGGTAAAGCCAACTTTGTCGAAGCAACCTCCGAATTGAGTCAAATCAGCCAGCAGTTGCAAGCCGAAGGTAAAACAGTTGTTTGGGTGGCAAAGAGCGATCGGCTTTTGGGAATCATTGCAGTAGCAGATACCATCCGCTCCGAAGCAGCAGCAACAGTAAAACGCTTGCAAAAATTAGGCGTAGAACATATAATTATGCTAACCGGCGACAACGAGCAAACAGCTCAACACATCGCCCGTCAATTAGGCATCAATGAAGTGTACGCCGAACTTTTGCCAGAAGACAAAGTGCAGGCAATTAAACAACTGCAAGCCCAGTATCAAACTGTAGCAATGGTAGGAGACGGCATCAACGACGCCCCCGCCCTCGCTCAAGCTTCCGTGGGCATTGCCATGGGAATTTCCGGCAGCGATGTTGCATTAGAAACTGCTGATATAGTATTAATGGCAGATAAGTTAGAGCAACTAGCTAAAGCAATTAGTTTAGGCCGCCGCGCTCAAAAAGTGGTCAAACAAAACATTGTTTTTGCACTCAGTTGCATAGTCCTGTTATTAGCAGCTAATTTTTTCGGAAATATCACCATGCCTTTCGGCGTCATCGGTCACGAAGGCTCTACAGTAATAGTAACCTTAAGCGGTTTGCGCCTCCTGAGAAATTAGACACCAAAAACCGCTAAAATCGAAGCAGATCGTCTAGAAATACGTTCTCAGGCAGAGCAGATTGGTGACAATTTAACGTTAAACTAATTGTCTCTCTTGTTTATATCGAAGCCTAGATCCCCCCTAACCCCCCTTAACAAGGCAGGGCGGATTTATTGTCGGAATAATAAATTAGGGGATTGGGCTATTTGCTGATGCGCGCCCTCGGGATTTAAC
>NZ_JAUBQB010000099.1:0-19174 GCF_036701035.1 Microcoleus sp. Pol7_B2
TCATTATTGTTCCATAATATTTCTGCAGAAAGAGGTATTGACAAAATCTACTCCTTTCTAACTTGTTACCAATGATCAATGAGGGATTTTCGCCGACAGTTCCTGCATTATTAAAGGCAATATTTAACCGACCAAAAACGCCAACCGCTTTATCAACCATTGCTTTAACATCGGCTTCTTTCGTGACATCTGCTTGCACAAAAATCGCCTCTCCGCCAGCTTCTTTGATCAATCGAACAGTTTCTTCACCTTCATCCATTCGACGGCTAACAACAACAACCTTTGCTTGTTGTTGGGCATAAGCGATCGCGGTTGCTCTACCAATTCCCGATGTTCCGCCAGTCACCAAAGCAACCTTGTCTTTCAGCATCATGATAGTTACCTCTTGTTGTGAATGGTTGTGTCACTTTGTCAAAAACTCAATGAGCAATACGTGTAGGAGCCAGCAATAAGAAGCACCTCCTACAACCAGGATGAGTACGATCCTGGTTGCAAAATGGCGGGTTTAGGCATTGATATTTGCTGGCTCCTACACTTAGTCGCGATTGCTGGCACGATCGAGCAGTGCGTTTGAGGGCAAGCTCGAATCAAGTACCTTGCGTGCACTGTCAACCCCTACAACGGGCAGCGTAACCGGATCAAGCATGCCGAGTTGAACCAATACAGTCGCCTGATCCCAGTAGAGGTGTTCATGGGCTAACTTGCCGTCACGGAACCGAATAATCGCGACCACTGGCACTTCAACCTGTTTCCCGGTCGGAGCAATGCCGGGTAGCATCCAATCCATCTGGATTGTATGAGTGAACCTAACCAGCATTTCATCGACGAGTTGATTGGTTCCGATTGTGCGCGAGACCGGAGCCAGCTCTAGATCCGGCGGCATCTGTGGAATGAAGTACTTGGAATAAAACTCACGCAGTGCCGATTTTCCTACTCCCCCAGTCATTACCGGAATGTGATTCACGTAAGCGTCCTCAACCATTGTAGCGAGAGCATCTTCAGGGCTGTGAGTACCAAACTCGTGCCCGATATGCTCTTCCCAAACCGCTTGTAAAGCTTCCTGAGCAGGTGTCAGATTGGGGGTTGCCTGTACATTTGCTTGTTTGTCTACAGTTTGCTCTTTGACCACGTTAGATTCTCCTAGTTTGTTCTATCTCAACTGTATTGATTCCAATGCTTAACTTCTTTCAAATTCTTATTTCATTCGCAATCGTTGCCAAATTCTTTGTTTACTCACGCGATTGAAGTGAAGCCTGCTTGATATCTATAACGAGATCGGTTAATTGACGTTGAGCCTCTTCACTCAGCGAGTCAAACTCGTCCAGGAAAAATTGCCGTTCTAGCGTCAACTTCCGGGCATTGAGTAGCCCTTCAATTTGCCAATCTCGATCACGTTTCATCATGACGAATAGCTGCATCGAATTTCGTGACGGTGAAGTTTCGGGTTGTGCGGGCAGCATTACCCTGACAGCTCCGCTCATGAGAGCAAGTTGAGAATTCAGGAAGTGGACGAAATTCACCTCCCGCTCCAGGCGTGTTCCTTTGACAACGGTGTCGAAGGCTTGCTGATTAAATTCAGCTATTTCTTTTCGACCCTTGAGATGCGTTCCCTCAAACGCGATGAAGTCGGCAGTTTCACTAAACGGAGCAGCAAAGTCTTCACCGCTGCCTCGATTCCAAGCATCAATCATCTGGTGAAGAAAATCACGAATTGCCGACTCGTCAGCAGTGGTGGTGGTTTGAGCTGTTTGTGAATTCATAGTTTTGGGCACCTAAATTACAATGATGCGGTTGCCTCAATTTCACCCAATGTTTCTTGTGAGCTATATATAGAACGATGGCTAGGTTGTCTACGATCGCGAGCATATTTTAATTGTTCAAGAGTGGCGACATTCGCATTCCAATCAGTTCAATGGAGCGCATCAGTTGGGCGTGGTTCATCTGCGCGTTGTCCATTTGAAACGTTACCCTCGAAATGCCGCCGAGCGATTCGCTGTGACGGCGGATTTTCTCCGCTACTTCTTCGGGACTGCCGACGAGTAACGCGCCGGTTGCGCCGCGCTGCGCGTCAAAAGCGGCGCGCGTAACGGGCGGCCAGCCTCTCTCTCTGCCGATTCTAGTGAAGGTTTCGGCGTAGCCTGGAAAGAACTCTTCAATGGCTTGCTCGGTCGTGTCGGCGACATAACCGATTGAATGCAATGAAACTTTCAATGCTTCGGGCGCGTGTCCGGCGCGCGCTCCGGCATCGCGGTATAAATCGACGAGCGAACGAAAGCGATGCGTTTCGCCGCCGATAATGGCGACCACGAGCGGCAGTCCAAGCATTCCGGCGCGGCGGAAAGACTGCGGCGTACCGCCGACCCCGATCCAGATGGGAAACGGCTTTTGCAGCGGACGCGGATAAATCGCTTGGTTTTCCAGCGCGGGGCGAAATTTGCCCGACCAATCGACCGTTTCATTGTCCCGAATTTTGAGCAAGAGTTCGAGCTTTTCAGCAAAAATCTCGTCGTAATCGCCGAGACTTAATCCGAATAGCGGAAAGGCTTCGGTGAACGAGCCGCGCCCGACCACCATTTCGGCGCGACCTTTTGAAATCAAATCGAGCGTGGCGAATTGTTGAAACACGCGCACCGGGTCAGCCGCGCTCAGCACCGTAACCGCGCTGGTTAGACGGATGCGCTCGGTGCGTGCGGCGGCAGCGGCGAGAATAACCGCGTTTGCCGAATCTAAAAATTCATGGCGATGATGCTCGCCGATACCGAAGATATCCAAGCCGGAACGATCCGCCTGCTCTATTCTCTCCAGCAGTTCGGCGACAGACTGTGCGGCATCCGCAGTTTCACCATTCTCACTCGTTCCAACCGAGGCAAAACTGTCAATTCCAACTTCCATGTCATTTCCCAAGCGTTTTGCCAATGAAATAGACTTAATCCGAAATAGTAGAAAGCCTTGCTGTACGAGTTAAGCGACTGTTCTCTCGCTCAGCAAAAAACGCTTAATCATCGTCAGCTCAGAGGGGTCACGCTACTACCGCGATCTGAATAATCAGGGAGCGGAATGAATTCAGTTTCACCGGGAACCGCCGGGAAGCGGCGGTCTTGCCAATCTCGTTTTGCCTGCTCGATACGCGCTGAGCGGCTCGACACAAAGTTCCAGTACTTTGTGCGATCGCCCACTGGTGCCCCGCCGATAATCATTGCTTTTGCCTCAGCCTCCGCCCGGATATCTACTGATTCATCCGGCGCTAGAACGGCTAGACAATATGGTTCTAACGGCTCTCCATTTACGAACAGGCCGGATGTGACGCTATAAACTGCCCTTTCTAAACCTTCGGTTGGTGCTAGCTGAAATTGACTACCCTCTGTGAAAACGAGCGCTAGGTAAAGAGTAGCAGAATAGGTTTTAACGGGTGATTGGTGAGACTGGTAGCTACCGGCGATCAAGGTCGCGCTGGTGCCTGTCTGAATCCACCTCGGTAAATCAGTCGCCGGATAATGTGAAAAGCTGGGTTCAACTTCTTCAGCGGTTTCGGGGAGGGCAATCCAGGTCTGAATGCCGTGAAGAGTAGATTCTTTCTCTCTAAAGCTCTCGGGCGATCGCTCAGAATGAACAATACCTTTGCCCGCTGTCATCCAGTTCACCTCGCCCGGAAAAATCTCTTGTACTGTCCCTAGACTATCTCTATGCAGAAGGCTTCCTTCAAACAAATAGGTAACCGTCGCTAAATTGATGTGGGGATGAGGTCTAACATCGACGCCTTTTCCAGCCGGGAAAATAGATGGGCCTAAGTGATCAAAGAAGATGAAAGGACCAACCATTTTTAGGGTTTCACTCGGTAAGATGCGCTGTACGCTAAACCCACCTAGGTCGTGCTTTTCAGGCGTGATCAATTGCTGAATACTCATTTTTGTCCGATCCATTCTTAGTTGACGTTGTGGACGAAGATACAATCTTAGTTCTGTTGCTGCTTCAGATTCTTGCCTAACTTAATGTCAATTTAATGAGTTCCAAGGCTCGATTTCTTTCAGATTCTTATGGCGCTAACGAATCTGCTTGGGGGTCTTTCCCGTGAATCGCTTGAAGTGCTGCGTCAAATGGCTTTGGCTGGAGAAGCCGACTTGCAGGGCAATGTCCGCGATCGCCAGATCTGTTTTCGATAGCATCAATTTTGCCTGTTCCACGCGCTGCTGAATCACGTACTGACGGGGAGAAATTCCCATTGTTTGCTTAAACAAACTTGCAAAGTAAGTCGGGCTAATATTGATCACTTCTGCAAGTTCCGTCAGTGATAAATCTCGATCAAGGTGAGCACGAATATAGCCGATCACTTGCTGTAATCGAGTGTGCGTTAAGCCCTTACGCTTGGCTTTAAGGGTTGGCGTTGTAATTGTTAGCATGGTTCAAAGATTGGCAATTTGCTCAACAAAACAGACAAAAGCTAGCCATCGCGCATTCGATCACTGCAATATTTTGCATTGCCGAGCGACTACTGCGCTACATACCCACCATCTACCATCAACGTTTCACCTGTTATGAACGATGCCATATCAGATGATAAAAACAGGACTGCATTTGCAACTTCAAGCGGTGTGCCAACTCGTCCGATCGGGTGAAGTCCTATCAAGTAAGCTTTGGCTTCATCTGTAACTGCTTCAAACAGATCTGTTTGGATTGCCCCTGGTGCAACGACATTGATGCGAATACCCGCTTTGGCATATTGGAGTGCAGCAGCTTTTGTTAAACCTACTACCGCATCGTTTACTCGCGGTGTAGAGGAGTATGTTAGGAAGTGCAACGACTCCAACCGCAGATGCCATATTGACGATCGCACCACTTCCCTGTTTCAACATCTGAGCAATTTCATATTTCATCGACAACCAAACACCTTTGACATTGACATTCATAGTGCGGTCATATTCAGCTTCTGTTTGCTCAATCAATGAGGAATTTTCGCCGCCCATTCCTGCATTATTAAAGGCAATATCCAACCGACCAAAAACGTCAACCGTTTTATCAACTATTGCTTTAACATCGGCTTCTTTCGTGACATCTGCTTGCACAAAAATAGCCTCTCCGCCAGCATCCTGAATCAATCTAACCGTTTCTTCACCTTCATCAATTCGACGACCAACTACCACCACCTTTGCTTGTTGTTTGGCATAAGCGATCGCCGTTGCTCTGCCGATTCCCGATGTACCACCAGTGACTAACGCCACTTTATCTTGGAGTATCATTCTCTTTCTCCTGTTTCAATTTCGTCAGTTTGTATCAAGTAAACTTGTCTCAGCAACTCAGTGACTTCTTGCGCGATCGCAATCAGGGCATGATTGACTGAGAAGTCGCGAAGAGAATCAGTCTGAGGTGTACTTTCATGCCCAGAATTATTCTTGCCTTGTACTAGTAAACGTGTCATAGAATTATCCTCAATGAAATACTGATTTGTGATTCACTAAATCAATACGCAGGAATTCAGTTTTTGGCATGGTTCAAGAAGCGGTAATTTTGTTCAGCAGAATAGGCAAAGTCTAGCCATCAAAATTAGATGGCTTACAACACTTACAGGCAAGTCAGATATGAATTGAGAGCAAAGATCGGGGAACTTAATGACTTGCAGCAATCAGGGCAGCCATCAACTCCGTAGTGTTCCAGCGCTCGGTATACCGAATTCCATTGATAAACAGGGCTGGGGCAGTCGTTACTCCACTCTCTATTCCGCCTTCGATATCTTCGTTGATGCGATCAACATGCACTTGTTTAGACAACTCTTTGAGAAATTGAGGAATGTCAAGCCTTAAATCATTGGCGTACTCGACAAGATAACCGTTCTCCAACCTTTGTTGATGGTCAAATAAGGTATCGCTCATTAACCAAAACTTTCCTTGGGCGGCGGCGGCAACGGCTGCTTGGGCTGCCCGTTGAGCATGGGGATGAATCTGTGTTTGTGGAAAATGACGGAAGATGAAGCATAAATAATCTTCTCCAAAAGCAGCACTAAGCTCTCGTTTGATCGCTTTAATCAGCTTGTAAACGTCCGCACTTCTAGGGCATTGATAATCTCCGTACATCACCAGCACTACCTTGGCACTCAGAATACCTTGAATCCAATCTTGAGTTGAAAGTGGTACAAGTAAAGACCTGTGGCTACGATCGTCGCTCATCTTTTTACATTTGCATCAAGCATAGAACCATGCAATTTACTTGCTCGATCCATTTGCATGACTGTTTGCATAAATTCAATATAGGAGATCGCCTTCAAGCTGTCGTCTATAGTGAGTTAAAAGTTTGACAGTAGAAATTGATAGAGTAATCGTTCCATCGCAAAGTAGAAGGCCGGCTCTAACTTAAGTTAGAATCGGAATTCGATCGAAAGTACACCCTACAAACTGACAATGCCGCGCTTAACGGCAACAATCACCGCTTGGGTACGATCGCTCACATCCAACTTATTCAAAATCCGATTGACATGAGATTTAACCGTGCCTTCACCAATACTCAAAGCTGCCGCAATATCCGCATTACTCATTCCCTGTGCCAGCGAGCGGAGTACTTCTAATTCTCTTTCACTCAGTTCTGGATTGCTGAGGCGCTGTACTAACTTTGCTCCCACATCAGGCGGAATATACTTCTGACCCCGATGAACGGTGCGAATCGCATTCAGAAGCTCTTCAGGTTCAGTTTCTTTCAGCAGGTATCCTTTTGCGCCTGCCTGCAATCCCCGATAAATATCTTCGTCACTATCATACGTGGTCAGTACAATAATCCGAGCAGATTTAACGCTCGCACAAATTGCACCGATGGCGGCGACCCCCTCTACTTCAGGCATTCGCAGATCCATTAGCGTTACATCTGGTTGGTGTTCCCGAAAGGCGGCGATCGCCTGTTCCCCATTTTCGGCTTGTGCAATCACCTGCATATCTGGGTCACGGTTAATAATCGTGGCTAATCCTTGCCGAAAAATGGCGTGATCGTCCGCAATCAGAACCCGAATGGTCGTAGCTTGGCTCATTGTAATGCTCACTCAAAGGTTGACGGTGACAATAATTTCTGTTCCTTGTCCAGGTTGACTCCTAATCGTGAGTTGTGCGCCGATGCGCTCAGCCCGTTCGCTCATGCCGAGTAAGCCAAAACCCTCAGAGGCTGAAATACTGCCAACTCCAAAGCCCTGTCCATTGTCTCTCACGCGCAAGCAAAACTGATCGCGATCGTAGACTAGCTCCACTCGAATTTCGTCAGCATTGGCGTATCTAATCGCATTAGTTAATGCTTCCTGCCCAATCCGTAGTAAGTTATTCTCGACTTCAGTGGGTAGAGAATACACTGCACCCTCAATCTCATAATATAGAGTGACATCCATTGCGGCAGTTCTGATTTGAGCGATGAGACGATGGAGAGCGCTCTGTAAACTGCCCTCCTCCAAAAGCTGAGGACGGAGCGCCACGACCGATCGCCGCGCTTCAGTCAGTCCAGTTCGCGCCAATTCTTTAATCAGGTCTAGGTGTGCCTGAGCTGCTTCTAAATCATCCGTTAGCACCTGGTTTGCAGCACCTACCTGAGCCAGAATACCTGTAAACGACTGAGCGAGTGTGTCGTGAATTTCGCGTGCCATGCGGTTGCGCTCTTCCAGAATCGAGGCTTCTTCTGCTTGCTTCAGCGCCGTAATATCTCGCGCTAGCCAAATCACCCGATCGTGGTCGATTGGTGCAATGCGAGCCGAAAACCAGGCTTCTCGTCCATTTAGAAACGCACTGTACTCGACTGTGAGGGTTTGTTGGGTTCTCAGCACCTGCTGAATATAACTTAGAAATTCATCGGCTTGTTCCTTTCCGAGTTGATGCATGGTTTTACCAATCATCTCCTCAATGGGTTGCCATAGCAGATTTGGCTCCTGTACTATGATTTCAAGGAATCGCCCTTCAGCAGTCAGTACAAACAGCGGATCGGGAATGGCTGAAAAGAGCGCCCGCAGTTCTGCTTCAGAGGCTTGCAATGCTGCTTCTGCTTGCTTGCAATCGTTGATATCCGTAACAACTCCCAACGCTCGGATGGGTTCACCGGATTCATTCCAGGTAACAATTTTGCCGACAGAACGAATCCATTTCCACTGACCATCCTGGGTACGAAGGCGATACTCTACTTGAAAGTTGGGGATTTCTCCAGTAATACAAGCACGGTAGGTTGCGACAACTGATTCTCTGTCATCAGGATGCAAACGAGCAATCCATTCAGGAATGGTTTCGTGGAATGTTGCTGGATCGTAGCCCAGCATTAAAGCGTATTCCGGGTTAACAATTCTTTCTTCAGTCTTTAAATCGAAATCGTAGAGTCCTTGATTTGAAGCGGTTAATGCTAAGCGTAGTCGTTCTTCACTCGTTTGTAGAGCGGCTTCTGCTTGCTTGCGATCGCTAATATCCGCAATCACCCCTTCAATGTAGTCATCGTCTGCATTCAGATAAGCAGAGAAAAGTCCCCAAAATACTGTCCCATCTCGTTTTCGCCCCTGTGCTTCATAGCTTCGCACTTCCCGATCCCGCTTCAGCACCTCAAGGAATTGTTGGCGATCGCTGGGATTTACATAGTAGTCTGTGGCGTGTTCAAGCCCAATCATCTCCTCTGATGAATCAAAGCCAAGCAGATTGGCATAGCGTTGATTGGCATCGAGAAGTAATCCATCCGAGAGGCGGGTGCGGAAGATGCCAACCTGTGAGTTTTCAAAAATATTGCGGAACTTAGCTTCACTGCGTTGTAATGCCTCTTCTGCTTGTCTACGCTGGGTGGTGTCATTGCCCACCGATAAGATTTCAACGACCTCTCCCTGTTCATTGAAGATGGCTTGATTCGACCAGGCAATCCAAACCCGTCTACCGTCTCGACAAAGGTTTTCATTCTCGGTTTGCAAGTAAGCTTGAGGCAAGGAAACTTCAAGATTGTGAAACAGATTGTGAACAAACTGCTTGAGATCGCGTCCAGATGTTTCGGTTTCTGGAACGATTGTTTCCAGTAGGGTATGCCCTAAAATCTGATCTTCCTCATAACCAAAAAAGCTCAGTCCATAGTCATTCATGTATCGAATTCGTCCTTGCCTATCCGTGCGAAGGATGATTGAATTCGCAGTTTGAATCAGGTTACGGTAATTGGCCTCACTTTGTCGTAACGCAGCAGTTCGTTCTGCGACCTGTTGCTCTAAAGTGCAGTTGTAGTCGGCTAGGAGTTTCTCGGCTTGTTTGCGCTCTGTAATGTCCTGAAAGGTAGCGATCGCATAAGTGATATTGCCCTGTCGATCAAAAACTGGTGTTCCCCGTGCCTCAATTAGAATTGTGACATGATCTCGACGAATTTCTATATCTTCAGTCCTGATGCGTTCGCCCCTTAATGCCCGCACAATAGGCAAGCTCTTTGCTGGATAGATTTGATCCGTTCCCGCTACATAAAGCTGATAAGCCTCTGAGATCTGCTCCGGTGCTATAGAAGTATCAGTTTCTTTGCCTATGAGTTGATTGCCGCATTGGTTGGCATAGTAAGGGCGACCCGCCGCATCCACGATCGCAATTCCCACCGGAATCGCTTCAAGGAACTGGGTAATCTTGCTTTCCTTAGCCTGCAGCTCTGAGTAAAGGTTGGCATTTTCGATGGCGATCGCTGCCTGAGTCGATAATAGCTGCAAGACCTGCGATCGCTCTGGTGTAAATACTCTAGCTGCTAACCGATTTTCTAAATACAACACACCGACCAGCTTGGCTTGATTCAGCAGCGGCAAACAGAAAATAGATTGAGGCTGGTTCTGTTGAATGTATGGCTCCTTAATAAAAGCACCTTCACGAGTCGCATCATTTAAGATGACAGGCTTCAGAGTCCGAATCACATATTGAATGATTGATTCTGGCAATTGATCGGCAATTGGAATAGACTGTAACACCTGAGTCGCACAAGCATTCTCATCGGCATTGAGTTCACAAGCCGCTTCAATCGACCATTCTCCTGAGTTTTCTAAAATCAGATATCCGGTTTGTGCGCCAGCATTCTCAATTACAGTTTGCATCAGTGATCGCAGCAATTGCTTCAGTTCAATTTCACGAGAAATCGCCTGTGAAGCTTTCATCACTGCTGCTAAATCGAAATCAGTATGGAAGGGATTAGAGATAGTTTTAGCAGTAATAGGAATTGATGCGGAAGCGGATCTAGACGACTGAGAAAAGAACTGTGGATAGCGAGTTTCTAAGTCTTTAACTTTAGCGGTTGCGCCCCAGCGATCGTAGCAATAGTGCGCCTCTTTCATGTAGGTTTGAGCAAATTTTTCTCGACCTCGCGCTAGATAATGTTTAGCCGCTAATTCATAAGCTAATGCTTCTTCTTGGATAAACTCATTTTCGGCAGCACCTGCGATCGCTTGTTCATAAAACTCTTCAGCCTCAAGAATTTGCCCTAAGACTCGCGCTTTCTCTGCCTCGACTAGATAAAATTGATGTAGATAATTCATTGGGGCGTGTTCTGCCCATTTTTTCACCTTTTCTTGGTTGGAGCTAACACAGTTTAGCCAAGCTACTTTTTCAGAGTTTGAAGCATCAAGCAATAGGCTCAAAAGCGCTAGAGAATGATAGAAACAGAATACAGGTAAAAGCTTTATTGCCGACGCTTCTTCAAAATGTCGCCTTGCCAAAATAGCAGTCTTTACAGCTTGATGGTGTTCTCCAAATAGATAACACAACATGACTTTGTGCAAATAGAGTATTTGAATTGCAATTCCATCTTTAACTGCAATAGCGTGTGGTAACGCCTCCTCTTCATTAAACACCCGACCAACTAAGTGGCTGGAATTCTCAGCCCTATCTAACAAATTAAGAATGGTCTGCCACACTATTGCAATCCAAGTCAAGGGGCTTTCCCGTCTGATTCGATCAACCGCTTTGCTGTAGGTTGCCATTTTCTGTTCCAGTTGGGTGAGTTCCTCACCGACGAAAAACGAGTGGTGGCACACGGTATATGCAACATAACTAACGATTTCAAAGTCTCCGGTTTCCACTCCTTCCTGATAAGCCTCAACCAGCAGTGGTATCGTCTCCTTAAGATGTACTTTCCATTGCATAACATGATAACTAAATATGTGTAATGCTTTAACCTTGCCTTTTTTGGTATTCAATCGTTCCGCTAAGCTAAGAGCCAATTGACCAAATTTATAGCCGAGTTCAATGTCTTGAACAACTCCACATAGAACAAACCCGTAGCCAGCATAGCTCAGTGGTGACCAGGTAGCATTGCCGTAGTTGATTGATAAATTCACCATTTTGCAAGCAATCAGTATCACCAGTGCTGGTGATGCTATGAATGCAGCCGACCCTATATTCGCTAGGATTGACACTGCTGCTAGCGGTTCTGGTGCAGTCATCTCTGGTAAATTAATCAAGTCTTCAATTTCTCGTTCAGTAAGTAGTGCCACCATTGACTCCAATCCGCCTCGAACATCTAACTCACTTGGATTTTCTGGTAAAATCACTCCCAGGAGCTTCAACACTTCCAAGCCAATTTTTAGTGCTTCTTTCAGGTTGCCCTGTGACAAATATCTTTGAATGCTGCTATCGTAAACTTGCACTTTGTCAACCACTGTTTTGGCACGATCGAGTACCACTTCTACCAACTGTTCCATCTCATCAAAGCGACCCTGGAGATACGCCGCTTCTGCTGCTTCTGAGTACAGCGCTAAGGTCAGATTATACTCACTCTGCCAACTCTCTGAATTGAGGAGTTTAAGCCCTGTAGTGAAATACTTAAAAGCTGCTTCATAAGCCGTTGCTGCCTTTGCTTTCTGACCTGCCATTAAATTCAATCTGGCAATTTCAGTTCGTTCTGATCGAGCAGTGACTAGCTCAAGTCCTTGATTGAGATGATCAATGATTTCAAACAACCGATCGGATCGTTGCTCTGGTGAAGTTTTTTCGAGCAAATTGCCACCGATTTGGAGATGAATAACCTGTTTCTGCGATTCATCAATCAAAGCATAAGCCGCTTGCTGAACGCGATCATGCAGAAACTTATACTCTTGAACCAACAAGTCTTCGTCCAATTCAGACAGAGGTTGAATTAATCCCGCTTGTATTGCTTCTAATAAATCCTGAAAAATTGCTTTCGGTGATTTTTCGCAAACGATCGCTAACGTCTTTAAATCAAACTCAGACCCAACACAAGCAGCGATGGAGAGAAATTGCTGTGTTGCTTCCGGCAATTTCTGCAACTGACGCAACAACAACTCCACCACATTAGCAGTGATATCTTGAGCTTCAATCTCAGCTAGGTTCCACTGCCAACTCAACTGTTGAGGATCAAAGGTCAACAGGTTTTCGCCATACAGCAGCTTCAAAAATTCACCAACAAAGAAAGGATTGCCCTCGGTTTTACGCAACACGACTTGGGCTAAGGAACGAACGGTATCAGGATTGCGATGTAATGTCTCAGCTACCAGTTGAGTCAACGATTCCAATGTTAAAGGAGTCAGGGTGATTTCTTGAAGCGCTGCCCCCTGCTTTCGCAAGCTCTCCAGCATCAAAATTAATGAATGCGTTGAAGACACTTCATGATCTCGATAAGCTCCGATCAAAAGCAGGGATTGAGTTTGCTCGTCAAGCAATATGAGTTCAATTAACTTCAACGTCGCAGAATCAATCCACTGTAGATCGTCTAAAAAGATGACCAGGGGATGCTCTTTTGCACAAAATGTCCGCACAAACCTTTGAAACGTGAGATTGAAGCGATTCTGTGCTTCTGTTGCTCCAACTTCGGACACAGGCGGCTGCTTGCCAATAATGAACTCAACTTCGGGAATGACATCTATGATAATTTGTCCGTTGCTTCCCAAAGCAGTGAGTAGACGCGATCGCCATACTTCCACCTGTTCATTGGGTTCACCCAATAGTTGGTGCACCAATCTTTGCAGAGCATCGACGATCGCGCTGTAGGGAATGTTGCGCCGGAATTGGTCAAATTTACCCCAGATAAAATAGCCGTGCTTTGCGGTGATTGGTTTAAAGAGTTCCTGTACCAATGCTGTTTTGCCAACGCCAGCGTAACCAGAGACCAGCATTATTTCACGGACTCCCTTACTCCCTGCCACTCTGTCAAACGCCACCCATAATGCTGAAATCTCCGCTTCTCGCCCATACAGTTTTTGAGGAAGGCGGAACTGCTCGGAAACATCTTGCAGTCCCAACGATATGGCGTTAATCTGACCCATTTCCGCCAGTTGTTGGGCACAGCGCTCTAGATCTGCTTTGATGCCCCAGGCACTTTGATAACGATCCTCTGCATTTTTGGCCATCAGTTTCAAAATCAGATTTGAAACAAGTTGGGGGAGCGTGGCATTCAATTCATGCGGGGGAATCGGCGGTGTAGCAATGTGATAGTGAACTAGTTCCAGGAGATCGCTGGTGGGAAACGGCAATTGTCCCGTCAACAGTTCGTAGAAGGTTGCACCCAGTGAATAAAAGTCGGTGCGATAGTCGAGCATCCGGTTCATTCGCCCGGTTTGCTCTGGCGACAAATAGGCGGGGGTTCCTTCTAGAAGATAGAGACTTTTGAATGTGGGATTGGTGCGACTGAAGCGAGTGGCGTTGCCAAAATCAATGATTTTGACAACGCCAGTTCTCGGATTAAAGACAATGTTGCCAGGATTAATGTCTTTATGGATGACATGAGCCGCATGGATTTTGCCTAGAGTATCAGTAATGGCGATCGCCATATTCAAAAAAACCGACAACGGCATGGGACAGAAGTCTAATTGCTGCCGCATCCAGCATTCTAAAGACTCTCCACCAAAGTCTTCCAAAAGAAGAACCAGCGTGCGCTGGTAGTCTTGTTGGCTGTATGCCTTGACTACCCCTTCAATATTGAGAAAACGAGTAATTTCATACTCCTGCCGATAGCGAGTTAATTCATGAGGAGAGGGATAATCCTGCTTGAGAACTTTGGCAATCACTGCACAATCATCTTGCTCTCTGATGCCCCGATACACCAAAGAAGCTAAGCTCTCATAGATTTTGCTGTGGATAGTAATTCCAGGCAGGGTAATCATTGAATGCTCCCTCGATAAAGGACTGTCATCCGTTTCCCAAAGTATATCGCTTGCCAAACTCCAGAATATAAAGCTCCTTGTGTAGATCTTTATATCTTGACTTGTAATTGCTCAACTCAGTAGCCAATCAGACTGGTGTGAGGCAAGGGCATGGGAAATAGCCTGGAAGGCAGAGATACTCTGACGGCGAGCCGTATTACTGGGGTGTGTCGTTATGTATTGCAGGGGGATACAGGAGGGGTTTTCACCCTAGCATTTGCAGCCCACGATCAGCAGCTAATCAGCGGTAATTTTGATCGAACCATCCGAGTCTGGAATCTACAAACTGGTGAAAGTGTAAAAGTCTTGCGGGGACATACGGGTGGGATCTGGTCGGTTGCTGTATGCCTTGATAGTCAACTATTAGCGAGTGGCAGTGGCGATCGCACTATTCGGCTCTGGAATCTGCAAACTGGATCTTGTTTGAACGTCTTGCACGAACACACCAGTTGGGTCACGTCAGTCAGCTTTAGCCCAGATGGTCAGTTTTTAATCAGTGGCAGTAACGATCGCACCCTTAAAGTGTGGGACATCGCTACCGGATTTTGCATTCAGACATTGATGGTCGATCGGTTGTATGAATGTACTTTCGATCGAATTCGGATTCTAACTTAAGTTAGAGCCAGCCTTCTACTCTGCGATGGAACGGTTAATCTATCAATTTGCACTGTAAAAAATTTAACTTGCTATAGGCGACAGCTTGAAGGTGACCACCTATATTGAATTTGTGCAAACAGTCATGCAAATGGATCGAGCAAGTAAATTGCACGGTTCCATGCTTGAAGGCATGAATATTCAAGGTGCAACTGGATTAACGCACGCTCAATCAGCGACGTTGAAAGCATTAGGAGCAATTTCATAGTGAAGCGATCGCCCTTTGGGCACGCGACGCGAACGCCTTAACTCTGTGCTTAACTTGCGGATCTTAAGTGGCGAAATTTGGAGTTGTCTTGCAGACTCAGTTCATGGCGCGATCGCTTACGTCATCAACCCTTGAGGGTAAACAGACGTTTCACTTAAACGCACAAGCAGAGATGTTTAGCGTTTGATTTCATTCTGCAATTTCTCATTCACCAATTGCTCAAATAGGAGAGTTCTATGTCTAAAAATCAAAAAATCGGTCTAGAAGGACTGCTTCGTCCAGAAGATAGCATCCTGGTACTGATTGACCACCAGCCCTATCAGTTCACCAACTTGAACAGCCATGAACCTACGATGATCATTAACAATGTTATTGGTCTTGCCAAATCGGCAAAGGTGTTCAACGTACCCACAATCCTGACCACAGTCATTGAAGAAAGAGGGGGTTATATCATTAAGGGACTACAGGATGTTTTTCCTGATCAAAAACCGATTAACCGCACTTTCATCAATACCTGGGAAGATCCAAATGTGACAGATATAGTGAAGAAAAGTGGCCGCAAACAACTTATACTTGCTGCGCTTTGGACCGAGATTTGTCTCGCAATGCCAGCAATCCAGGCGCTGGGTGAAGGTTATGAAGTATTCATCGTTACCGATGCTTCGGGCGGTGTTACTGCGGAAGCTCATGACATGGCGGTTCGCCGTATGGTTCAGGCGGGTGCAGTTCCAATCAACTGGATGGCTGTACTTGCTGAATGGCAACGTGACTGGGCACGCACAGAAACATCTGCGGGTGTATCAGAGATTCTTCTTGAGCATGGCGGTGCTAGTGCAGTGGCCCTTGCATGGGAACTTCAGCTCCTTGCAACAATCCCTCCAGCGGACGGCAAACCTGTCCAGGTCAGCAATTCCTCCATCTTCATGGGTCGATAGTAAAATCCCATTGCCACCAGAAGATTAGCGAGGGAAATCCTCTCTAAACACAGTCTTCGTCCCTGCTATGACAAACAGCAGGTTAGGGACAGAAACTCTCTTATCCCTGATTTCATCCTGCAATTCCTCATTCACCAATCGCTCAGATAGGAGAATTACCCAATGTCTACATTAAAGTACAATCGTCTAGACAAGAATAATGCTGCGGTTTTACTGGTGGATCACCAAACTGGACTGTTCTCGCTTGTGCGTGATATTGGTGCTGCCGACTTCAAAAATAATGTGCTAGCGCTAGCAAGTATAGCCAAGTTTTTCAACCTGCCTACTGTTTTGACGACTAGCTTTGAGGACGGTCCCAATGGAGTCATCCTGCCGGAACTGAAGGAGAAGTTTCCTGATGCTCCCTTCATTCCGCGCCCCGGACAGATCAACGCTTGGGACAATGAAGACTTTGTTAAGGCCGTAGAAGCAACGGGTAAGAAGCAATTGATTATTGCTGGCATTGTCACGGATGTATGTGTTACTTTTTGTGCGCTTTCGGCATTGGAGGCAGGTTATGACGTTTTTGTGGTCACTGATGCCTCTGGCACCTTCGATGTTGCCTGTCGTGATGCCGCTTGGGATCGGATGTCTCGTGCTGGCGCTCAGTTGGTCAATTGGTTTAGCGTTGTGTGTGAATTGCACCGTGATTGGCGTAACGATATTGAAGGGCTAGGTAATCTCCTTGCAGAGTTTATTCCTGACTACAAAAACCTAATGACGAGCTATGCAGTAACATCAAATGCTGGCTCTGCCAATCGTGAACGCCTCATGACTCGTGTGTAACTGAGTGGATGTTGTCATTGCTCACTGATCCAGTTCATTTGCAGCATTGCAGCAGCACTGGATGATTTCGTGGAGGCTAGGAACGATCTCTGGCGATCGCTCCTAGCCAAGGTGACTGCTGCCGAAAATTGCCAAGAAATGCCGTGTTTTGAGGGGATTGATTCTCAATGAAACTTCTCTTTCAGTCGATTCTCTCATCGTGTCTGCTCTTTGGAGGCTCTCTGATTCACCCATCCCTGGTTGAGTCTGCCATTGCCCAGGATACCTTGCAAGGTCAAGTCACCTCTGTGAATCAACTGGCTGATGTGCAACCTACCGATTGGGCATTTGCAGCATTACAAGCCTTAGTCGATCGCTACGACTGTATGGTTGGTTATCCAAATCAACTATTTCAGGGCAATCGAGCCATTACTCGTTATGAGTTTGCTGCTGGGCTAAATGCTTGTCTAGATCGGCTAAATCAGCTACTAGCCAGTGCAACAGTAGATCTGGCGGAAAGAGAAAATTTACAAACACTACAAAAACTTCAAGCGGAATTTGCATCAGAACTCTCAACATTACGTGGACAGGTAGATTCCTTAGAAACCCGCACAACTCGATTAGAGTCTCAACTATTCTCTCCTACAACAAAATTGACTGGAGAGGTCGTTTTTGCTGTGAGCGGTGCATTGGGTAGTGATAGAGCTGTACCACCAGGAGAAACACCTGGTTCTAGGGGTGAGATCGGTGACACTATCATTTTTAGCGGTCGTGCGCGGTTGATCTTGGACACCAGTTTTACGGGGCAAGATTTACTGAGAATTAGATTTCAGGCTGGTAATATTCCAAACTTTAGAGCCGCCACAGGAACCAATATGGCTCGCCTAAGTTTTGATGGTAATACAGACAATCAGTTCATTCTCAATCAACTTTATTATCAATTTCCCATCGGGTCAGATACTAGGGTGACTGCGATCGCACAGGGCACTTTGTTTGATGTGGTTGATACGATTAACCCTCTATTGGGAAGTGATGGCAGAGGTTCGATTTCCGCCTTTGGGGTGCGTAGCCCTATCTATCGTGAAGAAACAGGTGGGACAGGTGTTGGTATCAACCATAACTTTAACTCAGCCATCAATTTGACACTGGTTTATCTTGCTAATAACGCCAACAACCCGACTGCGGGAGCTGGATTATTTGATGGTTCTTACTCTGCCTTAGCACAACTGACACTCAAACCCACAGAATCCTTAAGTTTGGGCTTAACCTATGCTCGTTCTTTGAATTCAATTGATATTGGTACAAGTAGTGCCATTACCAATGATCCGTTTAATGGAAACAGTACCAGCATTGTTGGGGATAGCTATAGTCTTACAGCTTCCTGGCTTGTTAACCCTGCTTTCAGATTGGGAGGATGGATAGGATATCTCCGGGCATCGGCGCAAGACCTCTCCAATGCTCCTACTGCTGAAATTTTTTACTACGCAGTTAATTTTGGATTTCCAGATTTGGGTAAGGAAGGAAACTTATTAGGTTTTGTTTTTGGACAACCGCCTAGAGTGATCAGCAATCAGTTTGGAGTAATCGATCCTAGGACCTCATTGCACTTTGAAATCTTCTACCGGTTTCAAATGAACGACTATCTCTCAATCACTCCTGGTGTAATCGTCATTACCAACCCTGAACACAACAGCAATAATGACACGATTTTTGTTGGCACCATTCGAACGACGTTTCAGTTTTAGAGTCTATACAGGCACGGTAAGAGCTGTTTTCCTGTTTTAACCATCCAATTTCCCGGGCTGTTAAATTCTATGTTGGAAGAACCATTGGCGAGCAATACCAGTCAAGAAAACTATCTAGTCACCGCCGTGATTTCTCATATCGTGAGACCAGGACGTGAACAAGGTTATGAAGCATGGTTTCATGGCATCGCCGCAGATGCACGAAAATTCAAGGGACATTTAGGTGTCAGCACGATTCGACCTCATGATCATGATCATCTTGAATACGTGGTCATTCTCAAGTTCGATTGCTACAACAATCTCAAAACCTGGATTGAATCAGATATTCGGCAAGAATGGATTGAGCGACTACAACCCTTAATTGAAAAGCCAGAAGCAATTCAAACCCTGACTGGGCTAGAAACCTGGTTTACGCTTCCTGACAAACCCATGAAGGCTCCACCTCCGCGCTACAAAATGGCGATCGTCACATGGCTGGCAGTGTTTTTTACGATATCTATTCTCAATCGTTTGCTAGTACCACTCCTAGCTGGGCTTCCGGTATTGCTCAGAACGTTGTTGGTTACAGGTCTAACGGTTGCCCTGCTGACCTACGTGATTATGCCGCGCCTCACCCAACTTTTTCGCAAATGGCTGTATCCCATTTGATCGAGTACATATAGTCATTTCAAATAAGTATGAGACACTCTTTCTGCACAATAAGCACGAATAACTTCATCAAGAGATGTGCCAG
>NZ_JAUBQB010000100.1:0-19017 GCF_036701035.1 Microcoleus sp. Pol7_B2
CACGCTAACTTACTCTCCATTTTTGGAAACAATACCTAATTTACCAGGGTTTGAGCCTTAACTGAACCGTATTGACATTTGATTCATAAGTTGTTTGCTGTCATTCATTGTGCCAATAGCGATCGATGCGATCGCTATTGGCACTCTGGTATCGTCACAGAATAAGTCTGTAAACCTGAACGTCTAAAGGGTCGATCGACCCAAAAAGTTTACCTTCCTTGACTGCCATATCCGCAGGTTGATTTTGAAACATCGAGCGCGCTTCGCTAACTGCGATCGGAAGTTCAAGTGCTACTTGTATTGGTTTCCCGTAATTGCTGTTGACGACAACAGCGACAGCTTGGTTTTCGCGCCTCCATACCCCCGCTACTATATTCGACATCTTGGTATCAATTTTTTGGAACTCTCCATCAAGCAATAGCGGACTAATAGATTTCAATTCAGGCACTAAAGATTTAACTCCCTCCCACAAATCCCGGTTGTCTGGCAAATGCCAAACCTCATCGTGATAAGTGTAAAAGAGAATCCCTTTTGTCCCTGCAAGCAAAGCTTGATAGGTCATATTTCGCACTTCTTGAAATGTAGGGGCTTGAGAACCCTCGTATTTTTTAGAAGGGTGCAAGTCCCAGTTATATGTTTGTAAATTAGCATAAGTGGAGCGATTGAATTTTGCAGATGCTGCCCGTGCATTTGATATGTCAGAATAAGTCGCAGGCAATTCTTCTGGTTTCCTCCATTTAATCGGATAAGATTGCCTCGCAATGACATCTGAACAATTCGCAAACTGCTTGAGTTTATTTGAGTAGCCGCTAACATAAGTGATGTGGTTGGGATCTGCTGTCTTCGCTTGCTGGTGAGATTTCAACAGATTGTCTACACTCCATTTACCGTTGTCAACATCGTCCGCTATACTCCAGCCGAGTACCGCTGGTTTTTGCTTAAAGGCGTTGATTAAATTCAGAAGTCCGATCGAATTTTGCTCTGTAAAAACATATACTCCCAGCCGCTCTGCTTCGTCTAAAAATTCTCCATAATCATCTAGGTTGGTAGCCGAAGCGTGAATTGTGTTAAATCCAGCAGCAGCGATATCGCGGAGTGCCGACTTGCGCTCTTGGGCGGTGGATTCCCAGGAAACATGATAGAAACCGAAGGGAAAAAATGGTTTGTTGTCAATCACCGTAGTTCCGTCAACCCTAGTTTCTACTATTCGCTGGTTTTTGGGAGTTTGAGTGATAGGTGCGGCAACAGCAGCAGGACATGATGAGCCAACCTTTAAAATCTGAGAATAAGCTAAAGCCAAAATAATTCCAGATATTAAGAAAGATGCGAATAGCGTTAATCCTCGCAATTTATTATTTTTAGGGTTTCTGTGATTCATGTCGGCGTTTTTAATTCAGGGCTGATTGTCAAAAATCATTCAAATCAGAAGTATATTTTTTTTAATGATACCTTCTGCCTTCCTACTGCTGCATTTTCCCGGTGAGCGGCCTTGATATCACAATACCTATAGACAGCATATAGGCAAGTGTCATGGCATTACCTAATGAGCCAAACATCCCTTCAGCCATAGACAAAAACCAGAAGCATACTGTAATCAGGAATGGAGCGATCGCAGCACAATCCTCTTTGGCATAAGTTTTGAAATAGGCGTAAGTATAGAAAAAACTGGCGATCGCAAAAGCGACTAGCAAATTTGCTGCTATAATGCCATTTTGTCCGATGACTTCAATAATTGTGTTGTGTCCTCCCAGTCCAAAGTTTAACTGAAAGTATTTGCTGCCGTGACCCAATAAATCTGATTCATCTAATGTCTGTCCCCAGATGCGATCTCTTCCGCTCAAACCTTCCTTAGCTTCAAAGTTGTTGTTGAGACTCTTATTCATAGCCTCAATTTGTTCGCCTCCAAATAGCAAGACTGCCGTCACAGCCACAGTGGCGAGCGCTATCATTCTTTTTACTGCTTTGGGATTTTTTACAAACTGGCTAAAAAACACAGAAAACATGATAAAACATACTATCATTGAAGTCCGAGAGTTGGCTAAAATTATCAGCACAAAAAGGCTCAACAGAGCAGCAGATATTGGCAATAAATACCGCGCATCTTTTTTTGCAGACCAAGCACCAATCAACAAAATAAATAAACCCGCAGACATTGTGGCACAGGTAAATCCCATTTGATTCGAGTTGGCAAATACCCCACGATACAGCGTACCATTCCCCGGAGGATGCGACACAAGAGACGTAACAATATAGGGAATGTGACCGAGGAAAAGTCCTAGTCCCATTAGCAAGTTGGCATTTTCTTTCATCGCCTTTGGGACAGCATTAAACAGAATTAACGGTACAGCAATCATTTGCCACAACCCATCCCTAAAAATAGTTGTGTCATTGTTAGCAAGTCCCGATATGAGTAATCCGCAGCCGAATAGAATCCACAGCAAGAGCAGAGGTCGAGCTTGACGGTGAAAACCCCACTCTTTAAAGGGGGACATGAGGATGAGGATTAGTAAACTTGAGGCAACTAACAGATAGCGCAATTTGAGGACGGCTGGATCGAGGGGTATATTATAACTGCCCAAGCTAATCAGAGATGTACCTCCAAATAGCACAGATAGCGCGATAACTATAATGACTTGTCTTAGCATAAATTGAATAAGTGATTTAAGACGAGTTATCCGATGGGATTGATCTCAGGAGTTGGAGAGATTAGCCTCGTAAACCTCTGTCAGCTTTTTGACGCTGGTTAGTATATTGAAATGGCTGTTTTCAACGACAGCTAAGGCATCTCTTTGGCTAATTGCGGATGCGTCGCTTCTTGCTGACATAACCGCTTCTGCCCAAATTGATGCGGGTTTTGACAGGGAAATTCGTTGCAGCAGAGGTCTGACTAAATCAGCTTCTTCTGGAACAACATCTGAGAAAATGCAGGGTAGTCCGGCTGCTTGTGCCTCGATTAATACTAAGCCCAAACCTTCGTGGAGGGATGGAAACAGAAATACATCTACAGCCTTTAACATTAGTCTGGGTACGTCAGACCTATTGCCGGTAAAAGTGACGCGATCGCTCAAACCCATTTGCACAACTTTCTGTTCGATATCCGAACGCAGTGAACCGTCTCCGATCAGCAACAGGTGCATTTTCACTTCTTGTTTCGCAACTTCTGTGGCAATTTCTAGCAGGAACAGATGATTTTTTTGCGTTTCAAATCTGCCGATATGACCGATCACAAAAGCATCTGCCGGAATGCCGAATTCAGCGCGAACGCCGATGGAATCTACCCGATCGTAGAAGGGTTTCAGGTCAACGCCGTAGCCAAGCACCTGCCAGCGGGTATCAGTTTTCCAAGCTGCACCGAATAGATCCGCTACAGCATTACAACTGCATCCCAGACCAACTGTTCCGCACCTGGAAATCGACCATTTGGTTAAACTTAGATACAACTGCCGATGTAATCCTGCTTTGGCATCAATTGCAGAGGTATCATTATGGCTGTGGGCAATGCGGACAGGTACTCCTGCTTGTTTCGCCAAATAGAGAACGTAACCGCTAAAGTGGTGGACATGACTGTGAACAATGTCATAGGGCCCGTATTCGCGTAGAATTCGTTTAAAGTTGCGACCGTAAAGCCAAGGTTTTGACGGAGAGAGGCACGGGATAATCTTGCTACCAAGAGCACGAGCTTCGTCATCGTAAGGACAGGGTTTCTCAGTGTGAACTAGAAAGTCCATCTGGAAGCGATCGCGATCGATATTTCTCAAAACGTGCATCAGCCAAGTTTCTACTCCGCCCCGATTCATTCCGCCGACGACATGAAGAATACGGATGGGACGCTGCTTACTCAATATTTGATTTTGTTCCTTGATATCTATCGAGTCTGTATACTGCATAAGCAATCACTGCAAAACTAAAAACTGCTTGAACGATCGCCCCAACGATTAGCGCGATTACGGCCCCTTGCACTCCCATCGTCGGAATTAACCAAAGACAAGCGAGCCCAGAAGCCCCTGTCACTAAAGCAAACAAAGGCATTTGCACTTGAAAGTACCTAGCTGCCGTCATCCCGTAACCCAAGAAGGATGACACATAGCTAATACCTGCAACCACCATTAGCCAGGCGAACAAATCAGCTCGCTCGCCATACTCCGGTTTATAGAGTAAAGTTAGGATTTGCCTGCCGGCAACAACAGCGACAAAAACGCCTCCCGCACCTAACATCAAGCCAACCCCCACCAGCTTAAATAAAAGTGTGCGAAAAGCAGTGCTATTTCCCGCTGCATAATATTTTGCCAGCCGCGGACTAGCAGACTGCGCTAGGGCACTGACTACCATGTTCCCTGCTACCATCAGGTAAGATATTGCAGAGAAAATCCCCAGTTCGCGTTCGCCCAAATACCGCTCGAGAAAGTATCGAGGAATGTTAGTATTCAGGGAAATTAACATCATCACCAAACCCAGAGGTAAAGCCAGCCAAACTAACTTGGCCAAAGTTTTTCCCTCCCAGCGGGGGTACAAGGGATTTTGGCTGTTTGCAGGTTCAGCATCGGCCACTAATAAATCTTCTCGATCTTTCCCCTGCGAAGAATTCTTTAAAATTAATCTACCATTGCGAAGATCCCAGCCGAATAGGACTAAACCCCACGCAACTGCTAATCCGATCGCTCCCCCTACAACACTCCCAGTCAGAGAAACTCCGATGCCTAAAAGTAATAACGACAAAGGCCCTTTAATAATCAAGGCGATCGCAATTCGATCCATCCGTTCGTGTTGTTGAATCAAGCCGTAAAACACATCGCTGATCGACTCAAAAGCCTTTGCCAGGGCGATCGCCAATATCACCTGCGAAGTCTCCCACCGATATTCAGCTTTGAGCGTAATTCCGGCAATTATCAAGAGTGCTAGCGCGGTTGCAATTAACCTCAGACCCAGATAATCGCTAAAAACATACTCCCCTTTCGCATCTGTTGCTTGGATCTGACGCAATTGGAGATTGCTAAACATGACCACAGGCGCTGTCACCGCCAGACCCAAGGTAAATTGACCCACCATTTCAGGACTTCCCAATTTAGCAAGCAACACCAACATCCCCCACTGGGAAGCCGCATAAACGAGGTGCCCAGTGAAAGTCCATGAAAAATTTCGGCGTAATGTTAGTGGTTTCAACTGTTGCATTAGTAGCTAATTACCTGCTTGCTAATTGGTGTATTTCCCATTGCAAAGTTATTCACAAAGGCCCCATTAATTTTGAGCAACCTTAGCCCTAATCAATTTCCCTACCGCCGCACCTTCCACAGGCTCCGAGAAAAAGTATCCCTGTCCGTAGACGCAATCCAGGGATTTTAGCTGAGCTATTTGCCACTTCGTTTCTACTCCTGTGGCAATCATGTCCATACCTAACTCTTGAGTGATTGCAACAATTTTATGAAGAACTTCTAAGTTGGGGTTGCTAGCATCCAGCCCGCTGACTAGAGAGCAATCTAGCTTCAAACTGTCGAATTTCCCATACTTCAGCCGCGTCAATTGGTAAAGGTGAGTTAATGATAAATCACTCAGACCACAGTGGTCTATTTGTACTTGCAACCCTAAAGTTTTAAGTTTGAAAAAAACAGCTCCAGCCAACTCGGAATTTTCCGTCACCACATATTCAGGAATTTCTAACCTCAAACTAGAAGCCTCGAGATTTGTTTCCTTCAATATTTGGTTGATCGTCTCGATTAAGTCCGCTTGGAAAAACTGTTTGCTAGTCAGATTCACGCTGACTGTTAAAGGAGAGTTAAGACGAAATTGCGACTGCCAAATCCGCATCTGGCTGCAAGCTTGCCGGAGTACCCACTCGCCAATAGGAACAATCAAGCCAGTTTGTTCGGCCGCTGGTAGGAATTCGTCTGGCCAAAGCAAACCTCGATTCGGGTGCTGCCAGCGCAACAGCGCTTCAAAACCACTAATTTGATCGGTTTCCAGGCAGACGATCGGCTGATAGTGCATCCGAAACTCCTCATTGGCAAGAGCCATCCGTAAATCATTCTCTAACTGAACAGATCCTGCACTGCTAATCTTTGCCACAGCGGTTGTTTTTTGGGCTGTCTTGACGTGCAAATTGGTAGTTGAATACCCTTGTACATACTCAGGCACTAACTGCTGTAGCATTGAAACAATTAAATTTTCATCATTGCGATCGCTCGCTTGACAAAGGGCTTCTACTTCCTGGTCAATATTTTCTTTGACTAGGCGGCTGGCATTGCCAAGACTGAGAATTTTTTCGTGTTTAGTGCGGTTGTATTTCTCGCCCGGAATAAACAGCTCTTCAAACAATTTTTCTCCCGGCCGCAGCCCTGTAAACGCGATTTCTATGTCTTTGCCCACTTCATATCCTGAGAGCTGAATCAAATCTTTTGCTAAATCAAAAATTCTAACTGGTTCCCCCATCTCAAGCATGAATACTTCCCCGCCACTGCCGATGACTGCCGCCTGCAAAACCAGTTGAACAGCCTCGGGAATTGTCATGAAATAGCGAGTGATATCTGGATGGGTAATTGTGAGCGGCCCGCCCTCAGCAATTTGTCGCTGGAAAGTAGGTACGACACTACCCCGGCTGCCAAGAACATTACCGAAACGAACCACTACAAACGGGTTTTTACTTTTTTTGGCTGCTTGCAGCACCAGCATTTCGGCAACTCTTTTGCTAGCTCCCATAATGCTAGTTGGATTCACCGCTTTGTCGGTGGAAATCATCACAAATTGTTCCACATTGTATTTCAATGCCAGATCCAGCAGATTTTTCGTCCCCCGCACATTGTTAGTAATCGCTTCCGGCGGGTTTAATTCCATCATGGGTACGTGTTTGTGAGCCGCCGCATGAAAAATGATGTCTGGTCTTATTGTTATAAAAAGGTACTCTAAGCGATCGCGAAAGCGAATATCGGCCATAAAGGCTGTCACGCGAGTAATATCTGTTGGGGTTTTGCTGGTTTTTTTGAGTTCGGACAGGACTTTTCCTAATTCTTGTTGAATGTTGAATACAGAATTTTCTCCGTGTCCGACGATGATAATTTCCGCAGGATCGCACTTTAATATTTGGCGACAAAGTTCGCTGCCGATGGAACCCCCGGCACCAGTAATTAGAACTTTCTTGCCTCCTATCAATCCCAAGACTTTCTGGGTATCGGTTTGGATGGGGGCGCGGCGGAGCAAGTCCTCAATCTGTACTTCTCTGAGGCTACCTAAACTGACACGACCGTTGATGATTTCATTGAGGCCGGGGAGGGTGCTGGTGGGAATTCCAATTGACTGACAAATTTCTACGATTTCCCTAATCTCTTTTCCCGGAGCTGAGGGGATGGCAATTATTACTTTGGCGATATTTAGCGATCGAACTACTTCGGGAATGCTATAACGATTGCCGACTACAGTTAGTTTGCGAATCCGCTTGGTGATTTTTTTTGGGTCGTCGTCAACGAAAGCGATTGGAGCGAGTCCTACCTCCGGGCTCCTCTGCATCGTTTGCATCATAGATGTGCCTGCACTGCCTGCACCGACTATCAGGACCCGATCGCGTTGCTGAACTTTCCACGGTTTTTGGTTCCATCTTTCGAGGGATGGAATGCTGAAACGAATGGCTGCAACTAACAAAAAGCTGATGATAGCGTCTAGTAGTGGCAGCGAGCGTGGCAGATTTGCGATCGGCGAATTATTTAGCTGGTAGAGTTGTTGGAACAAAATAATTTCCACTGCTAGGGATATACCTATCAGCATCGTTATTTGTGCCATTTCTTCCAGACCCGCATACTGCCAGTAACGCTTGTACAAGCCGCCGCCATAAAATACTGTAAGCTTGACTGCTAAAAATAATACTGTAACTACCGCTAGGCTCTGTAAGTAGGGAGTCAGATTCAATATGCCATCTAAACGAATTTCCAGAGCCAATAACGGTGCGATCGCCAAACAAATTGCATCGATTATCAAAAAATGACGGGTTCTTAATCCCACCAACACTTTGCTAATTTTTTTTATGATCATATCCCCATCATACTCTATTACACAAAAACTTTACTAAAACTCTATCTACTACCTAATGCTGAGGTATTTTTATTAGACCACGCTGACCACTGAAATTAATCACCTTTTCTTTTAATCTGGCATCACTCAAGTGATATCATTAAGGCGATTACCAAGAATATTTTTTGCCTCCTATTTTTTGATTGTATTGTATTAAATTTTGTTATCTTAATGCTGTGTCGATTTTATTCTAAAACTGGTTCCATTGCTCGTAAATTTATAATTCTTTACTTCTTTTTAACAAAAGTATTTTTTTTTGTGATGTAGATCACAAATATATTTGTCAAAACCAGGACAGTGCTTGAATTAAGTGATACAATAGATATCCTCAATAATGAGTTGAAGAGCCTAGAGTGTTACTGTTTACAAAAAATCATTTTTCGGGAGTAACTAATGGAATCAACTGAAAGTGGTATTGGATTTCAGGAATACTGGCAGATTTTGAAGCGCAGGTGGCTGCCAGCCTTAGCTGTATTTGCCTCGGTTGTTGCACTCACCACCTACGGCACGCTGCAGGAAAAAGCCGTTTATGAAGCAGAAGGAAAGCTGTTATTTAAGAAAACGACTCCGGGATCGGCTTTAACAGAATTGGGCAAAGAAATCGGAGAGTTGACTCCTGCGGCGGAGCAAAGCAACCCTCTGACTACCGAGATAGAACTGATTCGTTCTGTCGAAATTATCCAAAAAACTATAAATAGGCTTCAGTTAAAAGACGAAAAAAATAATCCACTAAAAACGAAATATTTTTTTAAGAATCTGACCGTAGCTACTATTAAGGGCGCTGATATCCTAACGGTTTCATACAAAGACAAAAACCCGGAAATAGCAGCCGAAGTCGTAAAAACTATGATGAATTTTTATATAGACAACAATCAAAAAGTGAATCGATTAGAAGCTGTGTCTGTTCGACAGTTTATTGAAAGGAAACTGCCTAACTCCGACCAAGCTATGCGGAAAGCAGCGGCAGAATTGAGGAAATTTAAAGAAGATAATAAAGTTGTAAATCTTGAAGAAGAAGCTAAATCAGCCGTAGCAGTTATGGCGGAACTAGAAAGTAAAATCGACCAAGCTAAGTCGGATTTGCTCAATGCCAGTGCTAAGTCCAAAGCATTTGAAGACGAATTAAAAATGAATCCCCAGCAAGCATTGGCTGCCAGCACTCTCAGCCAATCTAGCACTGTGCAGGAAGCTCTGAAAGAGTACAAACAAATAGAGCGTCAGTTAGCAACTGAGCAAAATCGCTACCTGGATAATTCGCCTATAATAACTAGGTTAGAAACTAAAAAAGCTACCATAAAAGCTTTACTCGACCAACAAATACAACAAGTTTTAGGTGACCAACAGCCGTTGCCCAATCAAAGTTTACAGATAGGAGAGGTGAAACAAAAACTGATCGAAGAATTTATTAAGGTAGATGTAGAGCGCCAAGGTTTGGCTGAGCGAGTGACTATTCTCTCAAATGCTCTAGCTGGCTACAAGCAGCGGGTAAAAGTTTTGCCGAAGGTAGAGAAGGAACAGCGGGAACTAGAAAGAAAACTTCAAGAAGCGGAAGCGGATTATCAGGAATTGCAAAAAAAACTCCAGGAAATTCGGATTACTGAAAATCAGCAAGTGGGGAATGCTCGGATTATCCAAAAGCCGAGTGTTCCGGAGGAACCAGCGCGTTCTCGCAAGTCTTTATTGCTGGTATCGGGCGGTTTGTTGGGAACTCTGCTTGCTATAGGTGCGGCGCTGCTTTTAGAATCTCAAGATAAGTCTGTCAAAACTATTGAAGAGGCGAGGGAATTATTTGGGTTTACTTTGTTGGGGGTGATTCCTTTCCATAGAAAGTCTGAAAAAAATCCTCGGCGCAATTCCTGGCGACTTAAGTCTGCTGCACAGGATTTAGAGCTATCTCCTCGACAGATTGTGGTTAGAGATACTCCTCATACTTCGAGCAGTGCTGCTTACCGGATGCTTCAGGCAAATCTGAGGTTTTTGAGTTCTGATAAAGAGCTGAAAGTGCTTGTCGTGAGTAGTTCGCTACCGCAAGAAGGCAAGTCTACTGTATCTGCTAATTTGGCTGTAGCTATAGCTCAATTAGGACGGAAGGTTTTGCTGGTAGATGCGGATATGCACTGTCCTGTTCAACATCGGATTTGGGAACTTCCCAATCAAGTAGGTTTGAGCAACGTGATAGTTGGACAAGCTGGGTTTGGGGATGCGATCGCCCAAGTTATGGAGAATTTAGATGTGCTGACTTGCGGGGTGATTCCGCCTAATCCAATGGCTCTGTTGGACTCGCAGCGGCTCACTTTATTAATTAAGCAATTTTCGGCTAGTTATGATGCCGTGATCGTTGATACTCCTGCTTTGAATATTGCTGCTGATGCTCTGATTCTCGGGAATAAAGCCGATGGGATTTTATTGGTAGTGCGACCTGGAGTTCTTCATTCTGGTACTGTGGCTTTTGCGAAGGAGCTATTGAAGAAATCAAATCAGCACGTTCTGGGCTTAGTGGTGAATGGAGTAAGTCCTAAAAACGAACCGCACAGCCATTACTATTTTACCAATGAATCTTACACCCAAGAGCCGAGTCCTGGTATTAAAAAAACGAATAACCAGTAACCAATAACAACAGTTAACTGTTAACTGACAACTGACTAAATTGGGAGCCGCACTCCGAAAGTCGAGCCGAGTCCTTCCCCAGGACTTTCGGCCCAGACACTGCCGCCGTGGAGTTCCACGAGATGGCGGACGATCGCCAATCCCAGTCCCAGCCCGCCGTAATTGCGCGTAGAAGTGCTGTCAGCTTGGCGGAAGCGATCGAACACAAAGGGCAAAAACTCCTTGCTGATGCCAATTCCCGTATCGCTGACAACGATCAAAACAGAGTGAACCGGAGACGGCCCAGACAACATAGCGCCACCCGCTGCTCCCGGTTCCCCATCCTCCGAGAGCGTGATTTCCACGCGACCCGATGGCGGCGTAAACTTAATAGCATTCGAGAGCAAATTCCATACCACCTGCTGCAAACGAGTAGCATCGCCCCTCACCAAGCTCACCCCTTCGCCACAAAAACTCACCAATTCAATTCCCCTAGCTTCAGCATCAAGGCTCAGCGCCTTCACCGCCGTTTCTACAATCCGCACCAAATCCACCGGGAACAGCTTCAAACAGACTTTGCCGCTCACAATCCGGGAAACGTCCAGCAAATCCTCAATCATCTGAGTCTGCAACCGCGCGTTTCGCTCAATAGTCTCCAAACCGACAGCCGTTTTTTCGGCACTCATCTGACGCTGCCGCAGCATCTGCGCCCAGCCCAAAATGGCGTTCAGAGGCGTCCGCAACTCGTGAGAAAGCGTTCCCAAGAACTGGTCTTTAATCCGGTTAGCCTCCGCTGCTTCCCGGTAAAGCCGCGCATTGTCGATCGCCACCGCCGCATCCCGCGCCAAATCCTCCAGCAAAACCAAATCCTCCTGCCCGCAGCGGCGGCCCGACTCCCCGCACAGCAACGAAATCGCTCCCAGCGTCCGCCCGCGAGCGATCAGCGGCACGCAGATTGCCGACAGCACTTGGGATTGGGATCGCAGCACCAACTGCAGTTCCTTGTCCGGCACAACCGCTTCGATCACCCATTCCGGTATTTCTGGGTAGAGCTTCGACTCACCAGTCCGCAGCACCTTTGCTACTCCGTGCCGTCCCTGGGGGTCTAGTGGCATACGCCGATCGATTTGCCGCAGCAGAGCGACTTTGCTCGGATCTGAGTGAGCAACTGCTTGCAAGCGGATCGAGCCGTCGGCATCAAGCAAATGCACACAGCACCAATCCCCCAGCTCCGGTACTGTTAAATCTGCCAAACCTTGCAGCGCCTTCTCGTAATCCAGGGAAGCCGACGACAGCAAAGCCAAAGCTTGAGCGTTAAAATAGGCTGTTTGGGCCGATCGCTGGCGATCGTCAATATCAGTACAAGTCCCGAACCATTTGAGAATTTTCCCGTCAGCGTCCCGCACGGGCAATGCCCTGCCCAGATGCCAGCGATAAGATCCGTCAGATGCCCGTTTAAAACGGTATTCCACCTCGTAAGTCTTCCCTGTCTCCACCGAGGTCTTCCAGCTTTCTACGGAATTTTCCACGTCATCTGGATGCAGGGCTAGCTGCCACCCCCAGCCTTGAGTTTCCTCCAGGGTCAAGCCAGTATATTCAAACCAGCGCTGGTTGTAGTAGTCGAGCCAGCCGTCGGCTTTGGCAGTCCAAACTATTTGTGGGATGGCTTCAGCGAGGACGCGGTACAACTGTTCGCTGGCTTCGGCTTGGCGACGGGCGGCCTGTTCCCGCGCCAATGCCCAATTCCGCTGTTCTTCGGCCTCTTTGCGAGCGGTGATGTCGCTAATCACGCCGATCCATTTGTAGGGATTGCCTTGTTTGTCAAGCACTGCTTTGCCCCGATCGATCCAGTGGAGCAAGCGGCCCCGCTGGCACTGAACGCGGTATTCCTGAAAAAATGGGGCGGCAGAACTGTCTGGCGCACTCAAATACTGATCGACTGCGGCCAAAACTCGATCGCGGTCGATCGGGTGCAAGATACTGTTCCAAGCTGCTCTTGTCCTCGGAAATCCCCCTTTTGCGTACTCCAAATGTTCGTCTACGTGACCGAACCACAGCACGATCCCGGTTTCGATATCCCATTCGTAAATCAAATCGCTGGCACTTTCTGCAGCAATCCGAAACCGCTCTTCAGACTGTCGCAGCACTTCCAGAAATTTAAAGCGTTCCGTCACGTCCAAAACCAGAGACAGCACCGATACCAACTGTCCCGAATCGCTGTAAAAAGCCGAATTGTACCATTCGCAGTGTACCAACGAACCCCACTTATTATAATTGCTGTTGCGAACTACATTGCAGCGATTTTCGGGTTTTTTCAAACTATAAATTGCCGATTCTACCTCTTCCAAATCGCCCTTAGAAATAAAGTTCCATTCGCTAAAATGCTTGCCTAAAACTTCTATTTTTTCCCACCCAAAAATCTTCTGTGCCGCCGGCGACCACCCGCTGAGACGAAAATTTTCATCCCACTCAATCACCGCTAGGGGGGTATTTTCAAAATGAGAAGTGAGTTTTTGTAGCGCCTCGCGCAGGGATGCTTCTACTTGCTTACGCCCAGTAATATCGCTAAAAGAAATAGCAATGCCGTCGCCCAATTTAACGGTCATAATCCGAAACCAGGCGATAATGCCTTCGTTGTTGTAATAAATCTCGGTATCGAGGGGAATTCCTGTTTCTACAACTTGCACGTAACGGTCGAACAAATTGTTATCTTTATGACCAGGCAGCACTTGCAGCAATCGCTTGCCCGTTAATTCTTCAGGGGTACGGTGTTGCATTTTTGCCGCTGCGGGATTGACGTATTCCCATTCAAAATCCACAATTGTGGATTCGTCGCGGATGCTGCGGAATACGTTAAATCCGTCTAGAGATAATTCCTGAAAAACGCGGAAGCGTTCTTCGCTTTCTTGCAACTTGTCTACAGTGTCAAGCAGGAGGTCCTCGACTCGCTCGCGCTGTGTTATTTCTGCAAGCAATTGCTGGTTAATTTGCTGGAGTTCGGTTGTGAGGGAGGGGACGGAATTTGTAATAGCAGAGTTGGCTTGCAGTCGATCGACCTTTTCAGTTTCCAGCGCCGTATTTGCTGGTAAAGAGGCCGCCCCAGCCAAAGCCAACACTTGAGGAACCCAGGGTATCAGGGACGCTACAGCCCACAAACAGATGATAGCGGTAACGGCGGCGATCGAACTTGACAGCCAGTAGCTGGGATGCACCAGCATCCAAACTTGCATCAAGTGAGTTGTCCCGCCGCAGAAAAACCAGGCTCCCAATAGGAGAAACCCCTTGCTCAAAGGCACGTCCCGCTGCTTCCGGGCATAGTATGTCAGAATTGCTGGAATTGAATAATAAGCCAAGGCAATTAACAAATCGCTGACCGCGTGCAGTCCCATCAACTGGGGTTGCCACTGGCAACAGCCATCTTGGGGAATAAAATTGTGGTTAAATGACATAATCTTAATAAATGGCAGCATTTCGGCTTTCCTGTGCGATCGATCCTAGTTGCACTTGTGTTGCTGAACCGCTAATTTCTAGTTTATACACAAAAAACATAAAACAAGAGTGACTTTAGTCCGGGGAGGAAAGTTCACAGCAGGCTTTAACCTGCCTGAAATATTCGTAAATTTATTGAGAGGTTAAGGGAGAGTGATGTACTATAATTCCCCAGGAGGTACGAAATTCAATGCTATATTTTGAATTCACAACTTACGGAAAAACAAAGCAATTGAGCGCACGGGATGAAGGGATTACTAGAGTGCCGTTCATTGACACGGTTTAGCTAGAAGCTTGCAATATTCGATAAATTCATCTTTATTGAATCTATTTTTTGATAACTTTGCAGATTCAGAAATCCCTTCAACATAGGAGAATCGACCTCTACTTCGAGGCTCAGAAATCCTGCCGGAGCAGATTCATACTTGGAGCGAACCATCCCCGCCTCTCGCCTCGGAATGAAAACTAATCTGTACCTGTATCAAAGTCTACTAAATTCTGCTACTAAATCGGTTAATGTCACAGATTATCTTCCAGTCAAATTTCTGAAACCATCTCGAATTAAACCTCCATGCGCTTAGAGCAGCTTCAAGCATTTCTTTCAGTTGCTGAAACTGGTAGCTTTCAGCAAGCGGCCCGGAAGTGTGGCGTTACCCAATCGACTATTAGCCGCCAAGTGCAGGGATTAGAAGCGGAAGTGGGTTTGTCGCTGTTTCACCGCACGGCCCACGCGAAACTGACTGTGGGAGGGGAATGCCTGCTACCTCACGCTCGCAAAATCTGTCAGACTTGGCAAAATGCTGCTGAAGAATTGGGAGACTTACGGGCGGGAAAGCAGCCGGAACTTTGCGTGGCTGCGATTCACTCGGTTTGCGCTGCTTATTTGCCGCCTGTGCTGCAAAAGTTTTGCCGCGACTATCCAGACGTGCAGTTGCGGGTGACTTCCCTCGGAAGCGATCGAGCCCTGAAAGTCCTCAAAGATGGTTTGGTGGACATAGCGGTGGTGATGAACAACCGCCATTTTACTCAAGCCCCGGAAATGTTGGTTGAGGTGCTCTACAATGAGCCGATCGAGGTGTTGATGGCGGCGGGTCATCCCCTGGCTCAGTACGAACGAGTACCTTGGCCGGAATTGATTTGTTACCCGCAAGTGGTGTTTAAGGACGGGTACGGAATGCAGCGGATGGTGCAAGAACAATTTGGACGCATCGGTGCTAAACTTCATGCTGTTTTGGAACTCAACACTCTTGATGCTTTTCGGGGTGTGGTGCGACAGGGAGAGTTGATTGCTTTGCTGCCGCATTCAGCTTTGCTGGAGGCGAAGGGCGATCGCACTTTAGCTATTCGGTCGATCGCCCAAGATCGGTCAAATTCCAAGGTTTCGACCATCGGTCAATTGGCAGCAGATCCCACTTGGAGTCGCGAAGTGGTGTTGGTGACAACTCACGATCGAATGCAAATTCCGCCGATCGCCCATTTCTGGAATCTGGTACGCGAATTTGTGCCACCATTTGATTTAATCAAGCTAGAAAAATCAGGGAGTTAATTCGATAATTTTGAATTGAATTTTGGGAAGTTTAAATTTAAACGGATTCAAATATTACCAATTACTAACTACCAATTACTAACTACCAACTACCCATTACTAACTTCAAAAGTTATGAGTGACGCATTTAGAGAATTGCTGCGAAAAATTGGCAGCGGAGTACACACAGGAGAAAACTTAACTCGCTCCGAAGCAGCAGCAGCCACGCGGATGATGCTGCTGGGGGAAGCAACACCAGCTCAAATCGGAGCTTTTATGATTTCCCACCGCATTAAACGGCCCACCGGCGAAGAATTAGCCGGAATGCTTGATGCTTATGAAGAATTGGGGCCTATGCTTGCCCCCCCAAACCGAGAAAAAGGTTTTTCCGTCTCAACCGTCGCCGTGTTTGGGGTTGCTTACGACGGGCGATCGCGCACAGCTCCAATTAGCCCTTTAACAGCCCTAATTTTAGCTGCCTCTGGCGTCCCAACTCTCATGCACGGGGGGGATACCATGCCAACGAAAGAAGGCATTCCCCTGATTGAAATTTGGCGTGGTTTGGGAGTTGACTGGAGAAAACTGAGTTTAGAAAAAGTCCAGCAAGTTTTTGACAATACGGGTTTAGGTTTTGTTTACCTTCCCAAGCATTTTCCTCAAGCCACCGCTTTAGTTCCCTACCGCCGCGAAATTGGTAAACGGCCACCTTTTTCGACAATGGAGTTGATGTGGTGTCCCTGTATCGGCGACGTTAACGTTATATCGGGCTACGTCCACCCGCCCACAGAAGGTATGTTTCAAAAAGCCTTTGAGTTGCGGGGAATCAAAAATTATACCACAGTCAAAGGATTGGAGGGAAGCTGCGATTTGCCGCGCGATCGTACTGCGATTATCGGCATTGCTAAGCCGGACGCTGAGTTTGAACGAGTGCTTTTAGCTCACGGAGATTACGGTTTTAGCAACACAAATCCTGCCTTTGAATCAGCCCCAGAGTTATTCAAACAAATGCAGGAAGTGTTGCTGGGAAAACCCTCGGAATTGATGCAGTCCGCTATCTGGAACGGCGGATTTTATCTGTGGCGCAGCGGAGTTTGTTTGGATATAAACTCGGGTTTGATTGAGGCCGAAACTTTATTAAGTCGCGGTCAAGTGGTGCAAAAACTTGAGGAAGTTAGCCAAGCCGTTAGTGTTTTGAGTTGACTGTTGACTGTTGACCGTTGACAGTTGACAGTTAACTACTGACTACTGACTACCAGACATCTCCAATAATTATTGTGGAACAGGCATCTTGCCTGTTCAAAACAGGTAATTCTTGCGATGACTACTGACTACTGACTGCTGACTACTGACTACTGACTAATGACTAATCATAAAATTGCTGTAATTGTGCTTGCAGGCGGTCAAAGTTCGCGGATGGGTAAGGATAAAGCTCTACTGGAAATTGAGGGCAAATCCCTATTGCAGCGGGCGTTGGAAGTGGCCGCAGTTGTAACCCCCGAAGTTTATGTTCTGACTGCTTGGCCCGATCGCTATCGATCGACCTTAACCGAAACATCCCAATTTCTGGTAGAGTACAATCCGGGCTCCGGGCCTTTGGTTGCATTGACTCAGGGATTGACAGAAATTGCCGCCGAGTGGATTTTACTGTTAGCTTGCGATTTGCCTTTGTTGGATGCCCAGATTATTCAGAATTGGGCAAGTCAGTTAACAGAATTTTCCCCATCAACTTTAGCAGTTGTGCCTTATCAAAATTCGCGCTGGGAGCCTTTGTGTGGCTTCTACCGCCAACAATCTCTGCCCAGCTTGCAAAGTTTTATTGACAAAGGGGGACGTTCCTTTCAAGTGTGGTTAAATCAAATCTCCTCAATACCTCTACCTGTAGGGGAACCAGAAGCAGTAATGTTATCCAATTGCAATACATTAGAAGAGTTTGAGCAATTAAAAGGTAAAATGGTTAACGGTTGACAGTTGACTAATGACTAATGACTAATTACTAATTACTAATTACTAATGATTAACCAATATTGGTTGCTTGATCGCAATATAACTTTCCTCAATCACGGCTCTTTTGGGGCCTGTCCCATTCCCGTACTCGAAGCGCAAACCATTTTTCGAGAACAACTGGAAAGAGAACCATTGCGCTTCCTTCTGCGGGAATTTGAACCCTTGTTGGATAATGCGAGAAATCAGTTAGCAGCATTTCTCGGTGCGGCTGAGGATGACTTGGCTTTTGTGCCGAATGCCACGACGGGAGTAAATGCTGTTTTGCGATCGCTCTGTTTTTCTCCGGGCGACGAATTGCTAACTACAAATCAGGAATACAACGCTTGCCGCAACACACTTAATTTTGTAGCCGAGCGTACAGGCGCTAAAGTAATAGTAGCAGAAGTCCCCTTTCCAATTGAATCACCCGACCAAATTATTGAAGCAATAATTAAGTGCGTTTCACCGCAAACAAAGTTAGCTTTATTAGACCACGTTGTGAGCCAAACAGGTTTAATTTTTCCCATCAAACAGTTAGTGGGCGCGTTAGCTAACCGTGGCGTGGATGTATTGGTAGACGGAGCTCATGCGCCGGGAATGGTAGCACTGAATTTAGATGAAATTGGCGCGGCTTACTATACGGGAAATTGCCATAAATGGCTGTGCGCGCCCAAAGGTGCGGGCTTTTTATACGTGCGGCGCGACAAGCAAGATGCAATTCGCCCAACTACGATCAGTCACGGTGCTAACTCGCCGCGCGCTGATAAATCGCGCTTTCAATTAGAATTTGACTGGATGGGGACAGTCGATCCTAGCCCCTATTTGTGCGTACCTGTAGCTATTGATTTTATGGGTTCTTTGTTGAGCGGCGGCTGGCCGGAATTGAGGGCAAAGAATCATGCTTTAGCATTGGCGGGGAGAAAAATATTGGCGGACAAATTAGATTTGCCGCTGCCTTGTCCTGATGAAATGGTGGGTTCGATGGCTGTTGTGCCTCTGGCAGACGGCCAGTCTGATGAGGTTGCAAAGGGAGGAATTCCACCTTTGCAAGAGGCGCTGTGGGAGATTTTTAAAATAGAAGTTCCGGTGATTCCTTGGCCGAATGCTAGTAAGCAGTTGGTGAGGATTTCGGCTCAGTTATACAATACTTTGCCGCAGTATCAATATTTAGCTAAGGCGCTGGTTGAGCTGACGAGAATTTGAGCTGGAGCTTCCCCAAAAGAAACATCACACCCAGCTACAAACAGTTATAGGTTTGTAGTTAGGGTGTCGGCTATCATAGTTTGGGAGAAGACAGACTATTCGCATTCGTAACAAGTTAAGCCTGTATGGCAGTTGTCAAGGGGATTTCAGAAGATGTCTCAAAGAAATATTGGTTCAGA
>NZ_JAUBQB010000101.1:0-18780 GCF_036701035.1 Microcoleus sp. Pol7_B2
CAATCGAATAAGGTTTCATTTTTTTCGCTTATGTACTAAATAAACTGTATCATATATACATGGAATCTGCTGTATCTCCTTTTGGTTCCTATTTTAATGCTTGTTGTAGCTGCTCTATTTATTTTGGATTCAGATACTTTTGATCGGCTATTGTTGCACTACTTGACGGAAATAATTTTAATTATACTGTATTTAAAGGCACAACAGCTTATTTAAATTTAATTTAAAATTGTAGCAACGAGTCATCTGTTGTGAATTCCTTTTTCTCTTTCTTCCTCTGTCTCCTCTGCGTCCTCTGCGTTTACTTTCACAATTATAAATTTAACTGCAGATATACACAGATGAATGCAGATTGAGACGGTCTGTTATTGCACAAAGCAAAGGGAAGCAATCTTCAGCCCCTGTGATTGCTTCTTACTAATTACCCATTACCCATTATCCATTATCCATTCTCCTTTCCCCTCAATCACTTCCCCGATCGCCCAAGCACCAATTCCCTGAGATTCAAACCATTTAACAGCCTGTTCTACTTCCCTGGAATCGAGCAACAGCACAAACCCAATCCCCATATTAAAAGTATTGAACATCTCGGGTGGGGCAACTTTGCCCGCTTCAGCAATCCACTGGAAAATTGGTAAATTTGGCCAGCTATTGCTGTGAATTCTGACAGATTGATGAACTCCCAAACAGCGGGGCAAATTTTCCGGTAAACCGCCGCCCGTAATGTGAGCCATGCCGTGAATTTCTAGACCACTCTTAATTGCTTCGAGGACTGGTTTAACATAAATTGTAGTCGGAGTTAGCAGCACTTCTCCTAAACTTTTGCCACCTAACTTTTCGGGCTGGGAATTCCAGTCAAAACCTCGATCTCCCGCAATTTTTCTCACCAAACTAAAACCGTTGCTGTGTACGCCCGAACTCGCCAGCCCCACAGCCACATCTCCCACCTGCACCCGCGAACCGTCCAACAATTTGCTCTTTTCGACAATTCCCACGCAAAAACCAGCTAAATCGTACTCTCCCGGTTGGTAAAAACCGGGCATTTCTGCCGTTTCCCCGCCCAACAAAGCACAGCCCGCTTGCTTGCAACCGTCAGCTATCCCGGCCACCACCGCAGCTAATTGTTCGGGATTTAACTTTCCCGTCGCTAAATAATCGAGAAAAAAGAGGGGTTCGGCCCCGGATGTCAGCACGTCGTTGACGCACATCGCCACCAAGTCGATACCTACCGTGTCGTGCCGATCGAGATTGTGGGCCAATTTCAACTTAGTCCCAACGCCGTCCGTACCCGAAACCATAATCGGCTCTTTTAAACCCTCCGGGACGCTGAAAAACCCGCTAAACCCGCCGAATCCGCCCAAAACTCCCGATCTGTGAGTGCTCTTGACCATACTCCCGATGCGCGAGACAAAAGCTCTGCCCGCTTCAACATCCACACCTGCTTCTCGATAATCCATAAGTCCGCCAAATCGATTTCTAATTTTTAGTTTATGGCCATAACAGTTGACAAACAGCTTTTTTCACACTAGCTATTCGGCAGCCCACAACAGAGACTAAATTTATGTAAATTTTTGTAAATTTTTCTGGAATAACTGAAACGGCTGTAAGCACTGGAACTAAAGGATTTTATGATAGAGGGTTTGGAGAAAATTTGATGAAGATTTGGTGAAAATCGCGATCGCAGCGATCCCCAACCGCAAAAGTTTGTGGTAGTCTGTTGCAGTTCGTGAACAAAACACAAATTGCGGATCGAGTACGAGTTGTCAAGTGTCAGGGAAGTTTCCGCCAATTTTTTTTGGGGCGGAAGCATTAAAGCAAAAACGCACCCCGATACCTTGCTTTGACTCACGGGGGAATGGCGAAGGGCAAGAGAGAAATCCTTGACGCCCGCCGCCAAATGGCCAATCCTCCAATCTCGGTTGGCAATGGCTATTCACAAAAATGGACGTATGAAGGAAAAATTTGTTGGTGGTCTACTCGCTGTCCTGTTAGTTCCTGTGGTAGGAACGGCATCCTCTTGTCACGCACAAGCAACAGGTGCCGACAACCAAAACTCTCCGGTTTCCGAGCAAGTAATTGCCACCCAACCGTCCCGGCAGTTAAACGCGAGTCGGGTCGAAGCGCAAAAAGTCGGACAGTATCAGTATCAAGCAAGAGCTGAAATTGCCCGAGACTCGATCGCCAAAATCCAGCCCCACGAGTTAGACGGGCGACAAGCAGCGACAGTCTACGTGCGAAACATTCCAGTCATCACCTTTCTGAACGCCAATCCGGAAACAAACACGAAAATGGGAGAAACTGGCAACAGCCAAGCCGGTGCTAGCAGTCCGTCAAAAGTAGCGGGCGCCAGAGAAAATCCCAAAGTCGGAAATATTGCCAGCAACTCCAGCAATCAAGAACTCGATTCAGTTTGGCGGGCATCAACCTTAGCAGCAAGACTCAATCAGCTAGCCCGCAACAACATCGATCCCAACAGGATTACCGTTAAGTGGGAAAAAGGCGATCGCTACATTATCCAGGCAAACGGCGAGGACTTGGTAAACATCAACGCCGAAACAATCCTCCCCGACACCACCAGCGACTTTAGCCGAGACGCCCTGCAAGCAACCAATCGCCTCCGCCGGCTTCTGGGCAACGCCCCACCCCTGGAAGAAGTCGCAGGCAAACCCCAACCAGAACCCCCCGTACTATCTCTGGGCCCAGTTCAAGTGCGCCTCAGCGGCTGGGCTTCCTGGTACGGCCCGGGATTTGACGGCAACCTCAGCGCCAGCGGCGAGCGTTTCAACCAAAATGATTTGACCGCAGCCCACCGCAATTTGCCATTCGGAACTAGAGTCATGGTGAGAAATCTCGACAACGGCCGCACCGTAGTCGTCCGCATTAATGACCGCGGCCCCTATGTCGGCGATCGGCTAATTGACTTGTCCGCACGCGCTGCCAGCCTGCTGGGAATGATGAGCAGTGGCGTTGCGAGAGTGGAAATCGAAGTGATCGAACCGCCGCAGCAAACAACAGTTGAACGCTGAACGGTACTGTAAGGCAGAATACAAAAGTTATCCGAAGTGTAGAAGGCAGAAAGTAGAATAAAACTGACATCTTGCACCATTCTTTTTGGAAGAGGCATCTTACCTGTTCTTGATGATGATGCAAGATGTCAAGTCGAACAAATTCTGACAAATAAACTCTGCATTCTGCCGAATGCCTTCAGGAGATTCTACCGGTGCGCCTGTTTACTACCATTGCAGCACTTCGCTGCTACTTAAATTTACAAAAGTCTGCTGCACCTCATTTGACAGTCGGTTTGGTGCCGACGATGGGAGCTTTGCACGCAGGGCATCTGAGCTTGATCCAGCGGGCAAGGCAAGAAAATGCGATCGCCCTGGTCAGCATTTTTGTCAACCCGCTGCAATTTGGGCCGACAGAAGATTTTCAAGATTATCCTCGGAATTTCGAGCAAGATCGGCTGTTGTGCGAACAAGCTGGGGTTGACGCCATATTTGCTCCCTCAGCAACGGAAATGTTCGGCCATCAAGCAGTCGGCGCAGAAACAGAGCAAACCGCCCAAAAACAGATAGAGATTAACCTTTCATCCTTAACTCAAGTAGTGCCGCCACCGGCGATGACATCGGTTTTGTGTGGCAAAGCAAGGCCCGGTCATTTTCAGGGCGTCGCGGCAATTGTTACTAAACTTTTGAGTTTGGTGCAGCCGACAAAAGCTTATTTCGGTCAAAAAGACGCCCAGCAGTTAGCAATTATTCGGAAGCTGGTATTTGATTTTAACTTGCCTGTAGAGATTGTCGCTTGTCCGATCGTCCGCGAAGAGTCGGGACTGGCAATGAGTTCTCGCAATCAGTATTTAACAGCAGAGCAAAAACAGCAAGCCTCCGTACTCTACCGCGCGCTGCAACAAGCCTCGGAAACTTTTTATTCAGGCGACCGCACCGCAGCAGCCGCACTCGCAGCAGCCCGCGCAGCAGTCACAGAAGAACCCGCAGTAAAGCTCGAATACGCCGAAATCGTCGATTCCGATACTCTGACGCCGTTGCAGGTTGTGGAAACAGCGGGACTTTTAGCCGTGGCCGCCAGAGTTGGCTCTACTCGTTTGATTGACAATATAATTCTCAGGAATCGCCGGCCCATTGTGGCGATCGACGGCCCGGCGGGAGCAGGCAAATCTACAGTAACTCGCCTTGCCGCAACTGCTTTGAACTTGTTTTATCTGGATACCGGTGCGATGTATCGGGCGCTGACTTGGCTGGCATTGAAAACAGACACGCCGATTTCCGACGAATGCGCGATCGCCGAATTAATCAGTTCCAGTTATTTGGAATACAACCTCGATCCCGCATCAAAGATGTTGAAGATTAACGGCGAAGACGTAACCGAGGCAATTCGCAGTTTGGAAGTGACATCCCGCGTCTCGGAAATGGCGGCAGTTCCCGCCGTGCGGCAGTTTCTGGTGGAGGAACAGCGGCGCTGCGGCACAAAAGGCGGAATTATAGCAGAAGGCCGCGATATCGGCACTAACGTGTTTCCCGATGCGGAACTGAAGATTTTTTTGACGGCTTCGGTACAAGAGCGATCGCGCAGGCGGCTGTTAGAACTTAAAGATACCGATCGGGCTAATATTAGCTTGACCCAATTGGAACAAGACATCGCCCTGCGGGACGAAAAGGACAGCACCCGCGCGGTTGCACCTTTGCGTAAAGCGGCGGATGCTGTGGAAATTCAAACAGACAATCTGACCGTTGCTGAAGTTATCGATCGGATTGTCGGCTTGTACAAAGAGAGAATCGGCCCTAAAAGTTAATTTTACGATCCTGGGGGCGCGCGATCGCCCTCATATCAAATCGGGTTAAACTCACATCTTGCAGCATTCTCGCTTCACAGGCTTTCGGGTCTATCCCACAAAGACTAAATTTTCTTGTGGCGTGGGATCTTCTAGCCCGCCCTTGAAAGGCTTATTAACAATAGTGCAACATCTCACGTTAAACCAACTTGCAGTGTCAGGTACGGACGCGGACCGATGCGGGCTGAGTCCCTAAGAATATCCTGCCATGAATCCGACTTGAGCGCCGTCCCCCTCGCTGGGTAAAAAGTTCAACCATCCGGCGTTTTCATGGGTTAGGGGATTTCTGCGGCACAAATCTTAAATTTTTTTATCCGGACGGACTTCCCCACGATCGGTTATTTCCAGTAGCATTTTTACTGGCAGTCCAATTTAAGATTATCCTCTTAAGTGGATTAACTTGATATCAACATAAAATCTCAAATTAACTGTACAAGGTGTGAAGGAGACAATGACGTGACAAAATTGAAACGGCTGTGGAGGCGGCGAAAAAATTTAATCGTTGCTTTGATGGCAGCAACAGGAAGTTTTTTGCTGGGTGTGACATGGCCAATTAACTTCCGGGCCAATCAGCCATTGCAACCGATTCAGGCACAAGTCTTGGCCGTATCCCAGTCCCAAGAACAACAGCCGATGTCCACTCTTAATAAGTTCTCCCAGGCGATCGCCAATCGAGTTCAATTTTCCCAAAATGCTCTAGCCCAAGTGCAGGCAATCCGATTTCAATCAGCCGTACCGTCGCAGTTTCAAGGTACAACCATTCGTCACGCGAAACTCGACTCCCAGCACAAGGCGATCGCCCTGACATTTGACGACGGCCCCTGGCCGAAAACAACTACACAAATCCTAGATATTCTCAAGGAAAATAATATTAAGGCTACATTCTTCTGGGTAGGAAAATACCTGAAAAATTCTCCCGAAATTGGCCAACAGGTCGCAGCAGCCGGTCACGCGATCGGCAATCACACTTGGAACCATGAATACCTTCAGTATAACGAAGACGGTGCCGCTCGCGAGATCGATCGCACTTCATCCTTAATTGAGGAGTTGACCGGCATCCAAACATCCATGTTCCGCCCGCCTGGAGGCATTTTAAACAATGGATTGGCCACTTATGCTCAAAAGAAAAATTATGCAGTTGTGATGTGGTCTGCTGATTCTTTTGATTGGCGAACTCTTACGGAATCTTTGATAGACAACGTGATGAGGCAGGCAAATTCCGGCGGCATTGTGCTGATGCACGACGGCGGCGGCAATCGAGCAAGAACTGTCAAAGCTTTGCCGGATATTATTGCTCGATTGAGAAATGAAGGGTACAGTTTCGTAACAGTTCCCGAGTTATTGCAGATGCAAGAACAAGACTTAGAACAGCAGGAAACAGCACAAAAATAAAAATTTGGAAAAGTGGGATTTTACACCATTTTTCCATTTTTTTGTAAGTCGTTAGATTGGTTTTTCATAACTATATAGCGCAGGTGAAGGTTAATCGCAGTTATAAAATTAATACAGAGACGGCTGTGGTGATCGCTACCTCCCGCCATCGCGTACACCCAACCGTGCCGATATTCATCACGGAGGGTATTATCACGTTCGAGGGCAAGGTAATCTTCGGGGCTAAACCCAGACGGGATGGCAATCATAGCGTTAGAGGAAAAATCGATACGTTAACTGTAGCCATATTACCAATTTAGGCGGAAATCTAAGGGCAAATTGTGCAACTGAGAATTCACCCAATTAGCCGCCGCCAAACCCGATCGCAAAGCACCCTCTATTTGACCTTCCCCGCACAAATCCCCCGCACAAACCAGCGGCAAATTCCCCCCAGCAGGCAAACAAGAAACAGGCAAAGGATTTCGACAAAAAGCATAGCGCCAGCGGTGAACCTGCAACCATTCTGGCTTTTTGAGCCAAGGGATTAAATATTCAGAAGTGCGATCGAGCAATTCCTGACCGACAGTTTCCAAATCAGCAGCTTCTAAATAGCGTTCTGCAAAATTTGCGCTGCTGTGAACCACAAACACCCGCTGCTGCGGCTCTAGCCGCTTGCTGCTGTCCAAACCAACCCAAGCTAAATCAGAATTATCGGGAAAAGAAACAGATTTCCACTGCGGATTTAGATTGCTTAAATCTTGCTGTTTTGCCACAGAATAGCCAGCCATAACCGTAATGCAAGGGTCGTACTCCACAGAACGCAATTTGTCAAGAAAATCAGATTGCAAACCGATTTTCGCATCCAAAAACATTAAAGCTTGAGGAGCCGGAATTGCTACTACAACAGCCTTAGCAATCAATTCTTGAGGCGTCTGTAAATTGTCATCAGTGACTTCTAGGGAAAGATGCCACATTTGGTTATCTGTAGTAGAAATAGCTTGTACGCGGCGGCCAAACCAAATTTCTAAATCCTCCGCCAGATACTTACCCACAGCATTCATACCCGCAGGTGCGACATAACAAGAATTAGGAATAGCAGAAAGTTCTCCCTGTCTGAATTCCCAGACAGTATCAGTCCAGAGTTTGAGGATATCCCGATCGACCAAAGCCTCAATTAACCCCTGCACCGCATCCCCCTGCGGTTCGAGATACCGCGCGCCGTGATCGGCCCTAGTACCCTGTACGCGGCGGGTAGCAACACGTCCCCCCGCGCCGCGAGATTTCTCAACAACAGCCACAGAATAACCAGCTTGACGCAACCGTTGAGCGCAACTCAGTCCCGCCATACCCGCACCAATCACCGCAACATCGAACATAATCAATCAGTCAGCCTTGTAAATCTACACATCAGCTTAAAGGCTGCGAGCTGAATTTGTACCTTACCGATGACTCAAAAGAGCCGTAGCTTCCGGGGCCCGACGCCATCGCCCTGCACCAAGTAGTAGAATAAAGGACAGCACGAATCCATGATTAAGACCCGATCAAAAAATGCCACTGTAGGTAAATCCTAAATCCTAATGGTTGTCAACCAGCAGCAATCTAAAATCTAAAATCTAAAATCTAAAATCGCATAGGGGAGGGCAAAATTTTGGACGAACTCAGAGCAGCACTAGAATTGACCACAGAAGAAGAATTGCAGCAACTAACAGAACTTCTGTTCAGCCGCAAGTTTAACCCTTTAGATTACGTGCAAACCCCCGCACCGATAGATGTACAAAGTCGCGATCGCCAAGCATGGCTCGACGCGGTAGAACAGCGGTTTCGCTATCTTGCAGCCGACGGGTTGACGGTACTCAGAGGGCGAACCCAACAAGTAACTTACAGACAAGCACTAATTCAAGTTTGTCGCTATCTCAAAATCCCTTATCCCAGACAGTTGTCAACCACCGACTTAGAGGCAGAAGTATTTTTGCACTTAATGGGCCGGGCGTGGAAGCGTTTACCAGCAGATGAACAGCAAGCGCTGACACTGCGCGTACAGCGAGCGATCGTTGATTCTAAACTCTCAGAACCCCTGCCAATTTCTGCAGAAAAAGACCCGCTCGGTTTGCTGTTCAAAGGTGGCAGCGCTTTAGCTGTTAGTTCCATCTTAAAACCAATGCTGCTCAAATTAATGGCCAATCAATTTGCGCTGCATTTTGCCACCTATCAAATGGCAAAACAAGGAGTGCTTGCAGGCACTGCAACTGCAGCAACCCAGTTTCAAAATTATGTCGCAATTCAGACGGCGCGGCGCGGTATGGCGGTGAGTGCAGCTCGTTACGGTGCGACGCGAAGCGTATTTTCGTTGGTCGGCCCGGTGATGTGGACTTGGTTTTTAGCGGATTTGGGTTGGCGATCGATTTCCACGAACTACGGCCGCATTATCCCGACCATTTTTGCCTTAGCTCAAATACGCCTGACGCGCTCGGAATGCGTTTGGGAACTAGCTTAAGGATGGTAAATTGTAGATTTTAGATTTGAGATTGGGAGTGTGGGTGAATATCAAAAATCGGTTGAAATTAGCTGCCAAACAGACAGCCGAAAATCTCAAGTCTCGCCTCCAAAAACATCCAGATCCCCGCCTGCAAGTCCCTTGGAATTTCGCCCAAGTGGGGATGCTGATTTTTCCCTTAATTCCGATTTTGGGAGCTTTAGGTTTATTCCTGGGATTGGTCGGCACTTGCAAGCAAAAGTTCCGTCAAATTAGTCGCCGCCCGTTGAATCGAGGATTCGCAATTCTGAGCGGGTGGCTAGTCATCACAGCCGTTTTTGCCCACAACTGCATTGAGGCTTTTGTAGGGTTGTACAATTTCTTGCCGTTCTTTATATTGTTTGCCGCTTTCAGCAGTTTAATTCAAACTTTGCCTCAATTGCGGCAATTATCTTGGATTATTGTAATTAGTTCAATTCCAGTGATAATTTTAGGTCTGGGACAGCAATTTTTAGGCTGGAGCGGCATCGATCAATTGCAGCCTGTTTTTGGCTGGGTACTCGCACCCCAAGGCAATCCCCCCGGCCGTATGGCTTCTGTATTTATGTACGCTAATATTTTAGCTTGCTATCTGACAATTGCTTTTATTTTAGCACTGGGACTGTGGATGGAAGAAGTCAGTTGTCAGTTGTCAGTTGGGAGTTTTCAGTTGGGAGTTGTCAGTCCTCACAACTTATCAATGCCCAATTCCCAATTCCCAAGGCCCAATTCCCAACTCCTATTTTTAAGTTGTGCAGCGATCGGAAATGCTGTTGCTTTGATTTTTACTAATTCTCGCAATGCTTGGGGAATGGCGGTTTTGGCAGTTTTGGCTTTTGCATTTTATGCGGGTTATAAAAAATTATTAGCTGCGGTTTTGAGTGTGGCTAGCACAATTTTTTTGTCTGCCTTTGGCCCGGAACCACTGCGGCAATCTTTACGAAGAATTGTTCCGGCTTTCTTTTGGGCTAGACTCACCGACGAGATGTTCCCAAATCGGCCGACTGCTACTTTGAGAAAAACTCAGTGGGAATTTGCTTGGTCTATGACTCAGCAGCGCCCTTGGACTGGTTGGGGATTGCGAAATTTTACGCCTCTCTATCAAGCTCAGATGCAAGAATGGCTTGGTCATCCTCACAGTTTGATACTGATGTTGACTGCGGAAACGGGAATACCCGCAACGCTTTTTTTGTTTGGTTTAGTTGGTTGGGTTTTGGCTAGGGGTGTTTTGCTGCTGGCGAATTGGCCCCTTTTTCCTGTGGATATTAAACACGAGAAAATAGCAACACAGGAACTAGCAAAAAATGCTTTATTTTCCCATAAAAAATTTATATATTCTATCACAAACCAGGTTGCTTATGAAGATGTAAAAGCGGTCGATCGCCTAATTTTTTTCAGTTATTTATTAGCCTTCGCCGCCTGTACGCTTTTTAACACTGTAGATGTGACGCTGTTTGATTTTCGACTCAATACTACAAGCTGGTTGGTGTTAGCCGCAATTTGGGGTGTGTGCGATGGACAATCAGCCCTTTTATCTGTAGGGTACGTCAGCGATGAGTCGATCGCACGCACAGGAAATCATCCTAATGTGTTTGGAGAATAAAGTTGCACACTAACCCAAGAGTCTTGCTGAGCAAGGCTTAGAGTGTCTCTTGTACAACTTTAACCTTGAAATTTTGCACGATATCTCAACAGTTTTAATCGTTTTCAGTGTACAACTTTATTGTGTGTAAACACCTAACTGACGCACCCTACAAAACCTCATTCTACCGTCACCGACTTCGCCAAATTGCGCGGCTGATCCACATCCAAACCCCGACGCGCCGCAATGTGATAAGCCAACAATTGCAGCGGAATCACTGTCACAATCGGCGACAACAATTCATCCACCAAAGGCACGGGCAAAATGTGGTCAAAAATGTCGGCTTCCGCCACACCTTGCTTCGGCGTAACGCCAATTAAACGGGCGTCGCGTGCCTTCGCTTCCTGAGCGTTAGAAAGCACTTTTTCGTAGACGCTACCGGGCATGGCAATCGCCACTACAGGCACCTTCGCATCCAAAAGGGCGATCGGGCCGTGTTTCATCTCTCCCGCCGGATATCCTTCGGCGTGAATGTAGCTAATTTCCTTCAGTTTCAGTGCCCCTTCCAAAGCAATCGGAAAGTTAATTCCCCGCCCCAAAAAGATAAAATCTTGGGTGTCTGTAAACTGGTGGGACAATTCCTCCACATACTGTTCTTGAATCTCCAAAAACTTCTCAATTTCCGCTGGTAACTGGCGCAAACCCGCAATAATTTCTGCCAATCTCTCCGTGCTGATTGTTTCCCGCTGGTGCGCCAAATCCAAAGCTAAGAAATAGAATGCCATCAACTGAGTCACAAAAGTTTTAGTCGCAGCAACGCCGACTTCTATACCGGCGTGGGTATTGATCACGTGCGGCATCATGTGGGCTATCGAACTTTCGGTTCTGTTAGTAATGCCTAACATTCTCGCCCGGAATTTATCCGTAAAACCCGCGCGGCGCTGCTGTTCCATCCCCAAAGCAGCCAGCGTATCCGCCGTTTCTCCCGACTGTGTTACCCCAATAGTTAAAGTATTTGCTGTCAGCGGTGCCGGTGCGTAACGGTACTCAGAAGCGTACTGCACTGCTGTGGGAATATTAGCTAATTGTTCCAACAAATATTTGCCAATTAGCGAGGCGTGCCAGCTCGTTCCACAGGCGAGAATCGAAATTTGTTCGACATCGGCGCAAAGTTCCTTGGGCAAGCTGAGATTGATGGGAGATCTGGGATTTCCTGGCTGCCAATCGCCGTCTAAATAAGCCTCCAAACAAGCTCGCACTACGGCTGGCTGTTCATAAATCTCCTTGTGCATGAAGTGTTTGAAGCCTTGTTTTTCGACTAAAACCGGACTCCAACCAAGGATGCGCGGGCTTTTTTTCAGCCTTTCTCCTGCAAAGCTGTAAACTTCGACTCCCATCGGAGTTAGCCTTGCTAATTCGCCATTTTCCAAGGACAAAACAGTGCGGGTTTGAGAGACTAATGCCGGCGTGTCAGAAGCGCAGAAAAATTCCCCTGCACCAAAGCCAATCACCAAAGGAGCTTGCTGTCTGGCGACAATTATTTCTTCGGGAAAATCTGCACAGATAACGGCGATCGCAAAAGCTCCTTCTAATTTATTTACCGCATTTAGAACAGTTCCCAAAAACGATAAATCAGCAATTTTCTCGGTTTTTTTATCTTTTTCTTCTTCCTTCTCCCTTTTTGCTTCTTTCAAAAATTCAGCTATTAAATGAGGAATAACTTCTGTATCGGTATCCGAGACAAATTTATGTCCCTTTGCTTTCAATTCTTTCCGCAACTCGCGATAATTTTCGACAATTCCATTTTGAACTACCGCAATTCGCCCGCTATTATCCATGTGAGGGTGAGCGTTATATTCTTCTGGTTTGCCGTGAGTTGCCCAGCGGGTGTGTCCGATGCCGATGGGAGCGAGAGAGTCTATCTCTGCTAACTTTTCCCGGAGGTTGTGCAATTTGCCCTTTGCTCGGATGCAGGTAATTTCTCCTTCGGAGATGGTAGCGAGGCCCGCTGAATCATAGCCCCGGTATTCTAGTTTCTCCAATCCTGCTAGCAAAATCTCACTTGCTGCTTGCGTGCCGATATAGCCAACGATTCCGCACATTTAACGTACTACTCCTGCTTAGCGATCGCAATAAAACTCAAGTTTTATCATTTTTACCTTCTTCCGGCCCCAGAATGCAGATTCCGCGACAAAAAAAGAGGGGGCGATTAAATTGCCCCCTCTTTTGTGCCCCTAATTCGATCGGCGTGTCGATCGATTTTTAGTAAGCTAGACCCATACTGCGAGTGGTTTCGGCTCCCAGGTAAACCCGGATGCTGAGAAAATCGGTAGGGCAAGCAGTTTCGCAACGCTTGCAGCCTACACAGTCTTCGGTGCGGGGAGAAGAGGCAATCTGAGCTGCTTTGCAGCCATCCCAGGGCACCATCTCCAAAACGTCAGTCGGACAAGCGCGGACGCATTGAGTGCAGCCGATGCAAGTATCGTAAATTTTGACTGAATGAGACATTGAATAAAGGCTCCCAACGAGTCACTAAAAATTTGCTGCCTCTGCGAATTAACAGATTTGACGGTGAGGTGCCACCGCTATAGCCTGCACAGAGAATTAAACGTTAGTCTACCGCAGTGCTTGGAAGCACTTCGCGAAAAAGCGACAAAACTTCACAGTTATTCACGCTGGGACTCTTATAGAACCCATTTGGGATTTATTCATTTGCCAACCGTTTGAGCATCAGCCTGATGAAATACAAATTGAGTTTCGCAGTGGCATTGGCGAGAGTCTGCTCAAAGTTCTTGACCAAACTCTTACAGCCTTACATCCCAGCGTTTGACGCTTTAATCACGAGCGCGAGTTGCCACCACGACAAATCCAGTTTTCCCCTCTAATGCCACTTTTTCGGCTTTCGTTAGTTTCCGTGCCAGTTTAAACCGGATCTGGGTCATAATCTGCGGATAAAGTTTTTACATTCTCTGCGATGACCTTATCCGGGTGATACCCATTGTCCTTGCAGAATGGTAATCTTCGGAATATTGACGGGCCCGAGTGTGAAAATAATCGAGGTTGTGACTCAACATTTCAATCAAGCCACACTCATCGGACACACTGGCTTTTGTACAATGGTTCAAAAACGGCAGCCTGACTGGTATCAACGGCTAGATTTTGTTTGATGCCATTGGTGCATTTGTAATGGCAGAAGCCTTGAGACTCGACACTGGCAAATTGCACGTATTTTTCACCGCTACACGGAGTTATTAGAGAAATTCTAGCCGTTTGTCAATCAACTTTACGCTGTGAACTAATGAAGGGAGATCGTGGAGCCAAGAAGAAACCCACGAGACTAGCGAAGAGAATCGGTGTAAAAGTGCTAAATCCTGTCAACTTGGCGAGTAGCAGAGTTGTACTAATTGGAGTTCGAGTAACTGTTGAATTCAGAGCAGCCATTACACAAATCATTGCCAAGGTCTCGTTGGAGGCGGGATTAACGATAGCGATTGCCTTTCCTAAACAGGCTCCTATAAAAAACAGTGGGATGATAATCCCCCCCCGCCAGCCTCCATTTACGGTCGTACTAATGGCAAACACTTTAGCAATAACTAAAGTTAAGATTACTCCCAAAGAAAAGTTGCCCTCAACAATTTTTTCTATTTGATGTTCACCAAAGAAACGAGTGAGCGGAAATAAAGCTGATAACACACCAAGTGCTAGCCCAGCTAAAGTAGTTCGCACATAGATTGGACTGGGTATCGAATCAAACAAGCGACCTACACTGCGAAATACAGCGATAAAAAGCCACCCCATGATCGCACCTACGATTCCATAAGCAATCGCGGCGCCAAAGTCATAAAGGCTGTCCACATTGTATTGAGGAAAATGCCAGGTAGGACCAATTCCTAGCTGGGTAATTGCTACAAAAATGGTGTAACTTGCACAACTGGCCACGACCGCAGGCAATATTGCTTCAAAATACTCCACAACATTCTGATGATGCAGGATTTCTAAAGCAAAAAAAGTACCACCCAAAGGAGCGCCGAACAAAACTGTAAAACCAGATGCCATGCCAGCAATACTCAAAGTTCGTAGTGCCTCTCCACGCAATTGAAAGCGATCGGCTAACCACGTACCAATTGAACCTGTTACTTGCACCATTGGTGCTTCTGGACCAGCACTGCCTCCACTTGCAATACTGATTAGCGACGACAGAATCATCGAAGGATTCTCGTTCATTGGTAACCGCCCACCATTGAGATGAATATTGTCAATAATCAACCCTATTTCGCCAGGATTTCCCAGCCAATGAATGAGCAAACCGATGAGCAAACCAGCAAGGGGCATAATAATTAGTAGAGAAACTCCACTAAAATATTCAAATCCCTGCATGATGTAAGACAAAAATATCCAATAAGTTGCAGCAAATAAACCACAAATTATTCCTAGCATTGCCCATAGCAATACCGAACGTGTGAGATTTACTGGGTTTCGTTTCATTCCTTATTCCTTGTTAAGAGCTAGCCAGTTAGGAAGTGTTAAAAACTATTTTGTGTAATGGTATACAACTTCTGTTTCTGTTATCTGCATATTAACCTACCAACCACCACACTTGCTATTGAGTCTAAATCTGCCTATCGAATGCGCTCTAACAATCGCAGTCAAACAAGGGCTGACAACGAACTGAGGCACAGGTTATCAGTGGTGTAGCCGCCTTGTAACGCCGTCCGTTGAAGCCCCCGCCGTTAGACAGCTTCATCTTTTAGTGGTGTCAATAGCTTAAAAAACCAATTTGGGATGTCTGATGAGGAGCTAAGAGCGGAAATAAATGGCATAGTCCAGCAGCTTAACCGACAAAGAGTCAGAACTCCGCAGCGGTATTGTTGCCCCACAAGAAGAAGACTAGACTACCTATCCGCACAAAAAGACAAATTTTGGCTGGCATCTTCTATCAACTCAAGAATGTATGAGCGCGATCGAGCTTCCCGCTAGCATTCGGGTATAATTCCGATCTAACGGGATTGGATATTAGAAAGAACCAAAATCCTTACTACCAACCTGGATTGGATATTAGAAAGGACTAAAGTCCTTACTACAAAGCGGCGCAAATCGATCGACTAAAAGCCTAATTTTTCTAACACGGGCTTAGTTGAAACAATATGTCGATCGAGCCCTAGTTTTTTTGGCTCCACACCCAAAGCTAAAGCCACCAATTGCGACAAATGCAACACGGGCAAACCCAACTTGCGCCCGATTACTTTTTCCACCTCCGGCTGCCGCGAATCCAAATTTAAATGACAAAGCGGACAAGGCGTCACCATACAATCAGCGCCATTGTCAAGAGCATCTTGAATATGTTTGCCTGCCATCTGAAAAGATTGGTTAGTGGCATAACTCGCCAAGGGCCAGCCGCAGCACTGCGTTCGCCCTCGATAGTAAACCGGAGTTGCCCCGATCGCCCGAAACACATTTTCCATCGATTCGGGTTGGTGCGGGTCATCGTAAAGCAGCTTATCCTGAGCTCGCAGCAGGTAGCAGCCGTAAAAAGACGCGCACTTCAAGCCCGAAAGCTTGCGGGTGACTCGCTTCTGCACCTCGTCGAGACCGTAATCGGCAACGATCGCCCACAACAGATGTTTGACCTGGGTACTGCCTTGATAAGGCGAACAGCCTTGTTTTTTGAGTAAACCGTTGACTTTTTCTATGTAGTTGGGATCGGTTTTTTGGCAATCCTTGAGGCGATCGTCCACATGACCGATTACCCCTTGACAAGTGCTGCAATGCGTCAGCAAAGGCAAATTCAGTTCCTCAGCCAAAGCAATATTGCGGGCGTTGACAGTATCTTCGAGCAACTGCGAATCTTCCTTGAAAGTGCCAGAACCGCAGCAGGAAGCTTTCTTGAGTTCCACCAGTTCAATCCCCAACGCTTGAGTGAGGGCTTGGGTAGACAGGTAAAGTTCGCGGGCAGCCCCTTGGGCAACGCAACCGGGAAAATAAGCATATTTGAGAGTTTGGGATGGCATAGTCGTTTCTGCTGGGGACACAAGGTTCGGGAAAAGAAACTTGAGCCATCGAAGTCGGGAGGCTTCCTGCTTAGTTTTCCCTCTTTATAATTAACGTAATCACTGCCTAGCTAGGAGCTAATTGTCAGCTTTTCTGAAGCATTTTGAGTTGATGACTGACGCACCACCGACCAAAAATCCGGTTCCTCAACGTTATCAGGTGGCTAAACGAGATGATTGATTTTGGGCTATTGGGTTTTTTTTGCCTTAGTCCGAGAGTTGCTGCGATCGTCGGTGTCCCAATTGTCGCTGGCCCGTGTCACTTAGAAAAGCGGCCAGCCTTTGTCCTGCAGATCCCCCTTTCGGATAAGATTAGATACGCAGCAACCAATGAGGACACGATGTTATGAGCCAAGACGACATTTTTGCTAGAGTCCAGAAAATTGTGGCAGAGCAACTGGAAGTCGATAAGAGCGAAGTCAAGCCCGAAGCCAACTTTGCTAACGATTTAGGAGCAGATTCCTTAGATACTGTAGAGCTGGTCATGGCCTTGGAAGAAGAGTTTGATATTGAAATTCCCGACGAAGCAGCCGAAGGAATTACTACGGTTCAAGCTTCTGTAGATTTCATCAGCAGCAAACTTGCAGCTCCAAAAGCATAAAATACCTGTCTTTTCCCCTAAGAGGAGAGAAGTTAGAAAACTGGAAACTCCTCTTTTGTTCTGCGTTCTGGGTGTTTAATTTTTTGAAACTGAAATCATGACAAATTTAGAGCGTAAGCGCGTTGTTATCACGGGTCTCGGCGCGATTACACCGATCGGCAATACCTTGTCCGAATATTGGGACGGGTTGCTTGCCGGGAAGAATGGTATAGGCCCGATCACCTTATTCGACCCGTCGCGGCACGACTGCCGCTTTGCCGCAGAGGTGAAGGGTTTCGACCCACACGACTATTTAGAGCGCAAGGAAGCAAAGCGCATGGATCGCTTTGCTCAATTTGGGGTGTCAGCGAGCAAACAAGCTATTGCTGATGCAAAGTTTGAGATTAACGACCTGAACGCAGAACAGGTGGGTGTCATTCTTGGCACTGGCATTGGTGGCCTAAAGGTTTTGGAAGAACAGCAAGAGATCTATCTAAATCGCGGCCCCGATCGATGCAGCCCGTTTATGATTCCCATGATGATTGCGAATATGGCCGCGGGGCTGACGGCGATTCACACGGGCGCTAAGGGGCCAAACTCTTGCACGGTGACGGCCTGCGCTGCCGGGTCAAATGCCGTGGGCGATGCGTTTCGCTTAGTTCAGGGGGGTTACGCGCAAGCCATGATTTGCGGCGGTACGGAAGCTGCGGTGACACCTTTGTGCGTGGCGGGTTTTGCTGCGGCGAGGGCGCTTTCGACTCGCAACGATGACCCGACTCATGCTTCTCGTCCGTTCGATCGCGATCGTGATGGTTTTGTCGTCGGCGAAGGTGCTGGCATTCTAATGCTAGAAGAAATGGAACACGCTCTGGCGCGTGGCGCGAAGATTTACGCAGAAATCGTCGGCTACGGTTTAACTTGCGATGCGTATCACATGACTTCTCCGGTACCGGGGGGGGAAGGTGCGTCGCGGGCGATGGCTTTAGCCCTCAAGGATGCGGGTTTGACGCCGGATCAAGTGAGCTATATCAACGCTCACGGCACGAGTACGCTTCCCAACGATTCTACGGAAACGAAAGCGATTAAAAAGACTTTGGGAGACCATGCTTACAAAGTAGCAATTAGTTCTACCAAGTCGATGACCGGCCATCTTTTGGGCGGTTCTGGGGGCATTGAGGCGGTGGCGACGGTAATGTCGATCGCCAATGACAAAATTCCGCCGACAATTAATCTGGAAAATCCCGATCCTGAGTGCGATTTGGACTATGTTCCTCATACAAGCCGCGATCTAAAAGTTGATGTGGCGCTGTCGAATTCCTTTGGATTTGGCGGCCACAACGTGACACTGGCATTCAAGAAGTTTGTTCAGTAACGGACAATTTTAAAATCGAGAGTCGAGAGTTAAAAGGTGAAAAATTAATTTTTCACCTTTTAATTTTTAGATAAATTTTAGATGGGGCGATCGCTTGACTCAAAACGCTTACTTGTTATGAGTCAAGCGCAACGAAATAAGAGCGTTGCCGAAAGGGCTAGATTCTTCAGTTCCTTCAGGACTCAAAATTACAACTACTCAAGCGGACTTGATATGACTTAGTTTGTTAACAGAAGATAACAAAAGGAGAACTCTAAAAATATTTTTCTCCAAACAAAAAGCGCCCCTATTTATAGGAGCGCTTTTTGTTAATCAATTGCTAAAACTTAGCCATTGATAGAAGGAGCAACCAAAGCTACAGGAGTGACTTCACTAGCAGCCAAGTCGAGAGGGAAGTTGTGAGCATTGCGCTCGTGCATTACTTCCATACCCAAGTTAGCGCGGTTGATCACATCAGCCCAAGTATT
>NZ_JAUBQB010000102.1:0-17887 GCF_036701035.1 Microcoleus sp. Pol7_B2
TTTTTCTAATTAACTATTTTTATCGATTTTATCATGATCTTACCTCTGTCTCACATTTATTTGAAATGACTATAAATATAAAGATAACCACCCTTCAAAACCTTCTGCATTGAGGCTGCCCGTAAAAACCATTGGGGCAATTAAGTCCTTTTTTCCTTTTCTTCTTCCGGCCACTATATTTTCTCTTTCCCCCCCGTTTTTCTGACTTTTAACCCAGATTTTTTTGCCTTTTTTTGACCAGCCTAATGCACACTCTTGAAACTCTTCAAATCCTGACTTATCAATAAAAACCAGACTTTTACTTCCCGATAATTTAATTAATTCGCGGAGATATCTGTAGTATTTCATTCTTTCTTCTCGGTTTCTCTCCTGATAACAAAATTCTTTTTTTTGGAGTAATTTTCATTTCTTTAAGAGCATAAGATATGGCACTTGGTCTGACCCCAAACTTCTTGGTTCGGTCGATTAACCTGGCATCTGGATTTTATTTTACATCGTTTTCTAAGGCTTTCCAATCTAGCTTTCTCTTACGTCTTTTTACCTTGGTGGCTCTAAGGTCTGTCCGACCCAGCCACCGATATATCGTTGCCACAACTACCTGAAAAAGTCCGGTTGCTTGAGCGATACGACCGCCATTTTTTACATAATCCACTACTCTTTTTCTCAAATCAATACTGTAAGACATTTTCCTAGCGGGTTCACTATTTTTATTAATTTTACCTCATTTTTAAATAGTCTCATACTTATTTGAAATGACTATAATATTAATTCGGGCGCTCGAACTTGAATTCGGGCGCTCGAACTTGAATTCGGGCGCTCGAACTTGAATTCGGGCGCTCGAACTTGAATTCGGGCGACCGAACTTGGATTCGGGCGACCGAATTTTAATTTGCACGTGAGACCACTCCAGAGCCGCTCTGGGTGAGCACCTCGAACTCATCGAACTCAATTAATTGTCAACGGTCGGCGAGTCAAAGGCCACCAATGAAAACAAGTCAGTCCGCGAATCAAGTCTTGTTGACCGAGCAATTGCTGACAACGATAGACCAACAGCTCTTCTAACTCGTCAAGATTTTGGGGTGAGCAATTGGCTACGACTTCATTAGTAAGTGGCCACAATCGTTCTGCTGGCTGTAATTCGGGAGAATGTGATGGCAGCTCGAACAAATCAATGCCTTCAGGAATCACTAGCTCTTGAGACTGATGCCATCCAGCTTGGTCAACGACCAGCAGCACTCGTTTATCTGGAGCCCATTCAAATACTCTCGTGCAAAATCGGCCAACACCCGATTAAACAGTTGAGTGTTGACAAACGGCAGCCACCACTAATAAGTTTCTCCTGACTCGGGGTGGACAAAACTATAAACCCACAGCCACTTGTATTGATGTTTGACCTCGGCACGCTCGTTGTTCCCCAACCAGCGTCCAGACTCGGCGCAATACTGGTAGCAGTCCCAAGCGATGTTCGTCCATCGCCCAAACTTCAATCTCTGCTTGAGGATATTGAGCTTGTAAAAATCTCAACTCGAAATGAAGTTTTTTTTCCACTGTTGTTGTTGAGAGAGGTCAGTTTCCTGATGCTGCGGTCTGGGGACTTTCAAACGGTAGCCCATTTCCCGAAGATATTCCCATCCCCGATGGCGACTGATCTGCTCTCCTGTCCACTCACTTAACCAATCAGCGACTTTGCGACCATTCCATAAACCGCCATCGGGAGCAGGCCCAGATAGGACTTGCCACAGTTGCGCTCTTTGTAGGTCGTTGAGTTGAGGAGGTTGCCCACGATTGGACGAACGTCTATCGCTTAAGGCGCCAGCCCCCAATTGGTTGTAGCGTCGCAGCAGTTGGTAAATCCAAATCCGGCTGTAACCGGTAACTTGAGACACCGCTAGTGGGGTGTTGCCCGAGGCGAGTAACCAGATGATCTGGTAGTGGCTGCGTTCGACTAACCCTGAACTTGTCCGGTAGCGAGTGTAGAGTTCCTTGACACTTAAGTGCGGTTATAACTGGACTTTTTTTGGCATAGGGGGTTTGGCGTCCCTGTGAATCGGCTGCCCTTAATTATAACTAATTATCCGAACCTGATATAACTGGTTTTTCCGGTTTCTTTGCCAACCGCCTTACGGCCGCTTTCTTGGTAGCACCTGCTCATAAGCTTCCCAAAAATCGGTGTAGCAGATGGTACACTGGCGGTAAACTGCCAGTAAGGATTGCCAAAGCCCCTTGGCTGCTTGACGGGAACGACCACCGATAAATACCCCCACGAACTCACGGCTGTCTGCATCAATGGCTAACCAAATCCATTGTGTGTTATCTTTGGAACCAACGAATGACCATATCTCATCTAACTGAATCGTCAGCCTGCCTGGTTTTTTTAGTGATTTCCACCAAGATTGGGGGTCTGATAAAATTTCTGGTTGACGTACATTTGTAACCAGCGCTCAGATACACCCGTTACTCGTGCAATGGCTGCCAGAGAAAAGCGTTCGAGTAACAGTTTATCAATCAACTTACGAGTGGCTTCATCTATGGGCCCTCGGGTAGCATTTTCCACAAACTGCCGTCCACAAGCAAGACAGCGAAATCGAGGTTTACCGTAGTGGGTGTGTCCGTATTTGATGATTTGGGTTGATTGGCACTTAGGACAATTCATCGACTTGACTGAAATTTTTCAAGGTTGTGACCTCAAGTTTACCATTACTATGCACTACTACCCAAGATATTAATGTCTTTCGGGTGAAAGCACTCTGACCGATTCTCATGGAACTCTCGAAAAAAACGCAGAACGAGAACTTGGAGGCGATGGCACCGTAGCCAACAACTCCGGCTCTCAACTACCCCAACTGTTAAGCTAAACAGACTCGAACACTCAACAGTTGACAAAAACTGCCACCACCTAAGAACGGCTATCTAACTATCTCGCTAAACCGCAGCCGCTACGTTGCACGGTTAACTCTTCTGGCTGCTTTTGCTGTCAGTTGCAGCGAACTGTTATTTAGCGACGATGTGTAATGGTAGGATATCATGTCAATTACCGATTTATTCATCGTAGGGTGCGTCTGAAACGAGATTTTTGAGTTTGATCGAGAATCTGGCTGACGCACCCTACCTAATACTAAACATCGCGTTCTGTTCGTACCCATTTGGTTTGCCGCTTCAGGAGAAAACCAAGATACAAAGGTATTTTCCAAAGAATGTAAAAAGGTACAGATAACAGAGTTGAGCCAGAAATATCGGCACGCCCGAATTTTACCCAAGCGCTGACAATGGAAACTAAAATCAGCAATCCTTGTACTGCTAACAAGACGGCGGGAATTGGGGATGTTCCCAAAATTGCTGCTAGTAAAGAGGTGACAAAAGCAGCTAGCCAGATAGCGACTAAAAGCGATAGAGGAGGGACGGATAAGTCGAGGGCGATCGCCAATAAGTCAAAACGTTTTTGCTCGACTGAAGCTGCTGTCAGTCTGGGAGTTTGAGTTAACAATGTCTGTATGTGACCGTGTTCCCATCTCGTTCTTTGACTTTTAGCTGCTTGCTGCTGCTGTGGCAAACACCCGGTGACGTTTGCTTCGGGGCAGAATACTGTTGGATGTCCGGCGATCGCCAAATCCAAACTCATCTGCATATCTTCAACAATATTGCTGCTAGCTAGGGAAACCGATCGAATTATCGACCAGGGAAAAGCCATGCCAGTACCTGTTAGTAATGATGGGAATCCTAACTTTTTTAAGCCGCTGGGACGGACTAAGTTTTTAACTAAAAATGCTAAAGCAGAAATAGAATCTTTCGGAGTAGGATTTGGTGGCTGTTCCATGAGATAAGTTGCTTGCACGGGTCTTTGTTCAGCAACTGCAACCCTGGCTAATTTTTCTATAGAGTCTGGCTGACAGATGCAGTCTGCGTCAACCATTATTACTACTTCTGGGGGGTGTGATTCGATCGACTGCAAGCCGAAATCCAGTGCGTATCCTTTGCCCTTGCGTTCTGTGTCTTGTCGCTCGATCGCACTTGCACCGCAGTTACGGGCGATTTCTGCCGTGGCGTCCGTGCAGTTGTCAGCAATCACTAACAGGCGGTCTTGAGGTGTTAGCTGTGGCAAGATGGTGGAGATTGTCGCGGCAATTCCTGCTGCTTCGTTGTAAGCGGGAATTAAAACTGCTACTTTGGGGCGGGGCGCTTTAGTTTCCGCTGTCTCGCCCTGGCCGGACAAGAAAGCTGCACTGCATTCTAGAAATAGAACTGCAACGGGAATTAGAAGGATCAGGGCGATCGCCAATAGCACAACATCAATCAATAGGAACAGTAGCTGATTAATTTCCACAATTCTAGTACCTTAATTTAATTTTATTTCTTGCGTTCATTGAGTTTATTTAATCTTATTGCACCTTTGTTAACTTACTGCGCCACGCTATCTAAAGTATCATTATATCATGCGCGCAAAAAATCACCATTCTTACATTTGTTGTGATGACTTCAGTCCTCCTCAAACTACTAGGACTAGCGTCAAATTACTAGGACTAGCGTCTTCACTACAAATTAATTGGATGGCGGTTGTGCAGTCGCAAATATTATCATATCATGTCAATTCTGACAAGGTTAAGTCACTAAATTTAATTAAATCTCAAACAAGCCCAGACTTGATAAACCCGGTTTCTAAAAGAAACCAGGTTTCTGGCTATTCTATTTTTTATCAACTAAACACTTAATCGATGTTTAACATCAACTCCGGTCGCATCGGAATAATAAAATCGAGTCAACAGTTAACAGTCAATCATTCAGTTTTTCGACCCGCCCGTCAACAGTCAACAGTCAAGAATCATTTCGCTGGTGCAACCGGAATTGATATAACTCATTCATCTCCTGTGCGTGGGCACTCAGGAAGCCATCTCCCAACCCAAAACTATGTTCAAGCTACGCTGCATCGGGGATAGCAACAGGTTCAGATTTTTTGGTGGTGAACTGTGCGGGGGGTGCAAATTCTCTGATATATCTCGACACCGATCGCAAATATCCCACTTCTGCTTGAATCAAATCCAGCGTAGAAAGACTCTGAACTAAGTCATCAAACTCATCTGCTGTAACTCCAGCACTGTGCAAGACTTCTTGGTTAAGTCGGCCGCAGATTCCTTGCAGAAGGAGTTCGATAATCTCGCTATAGTCAGCGATTTGGGTTCCGTAACCTTGCAATTTCTTCCGATTGATTCCCCACTGCAAAATCTTCAACAAGTCTTCAGGGGCACTCCACGCAAAAGAGGAAGCAATCACTTCTTTTTCCGCTGCGACAAGAGCGTGCTTGATTTGCACTTCGGGGAAATCTGGATCGATGATTAGGCTTTCGAGCTTCGACACTTGTTTATCTAACACGCGCAAAGAAAAAGGAGCTAATTCTACAATCACCATGTCGCCAGCATCGTTAACACTTCTAAAAGGATCTTCCAAAACATTAATTAGGAGGTGAATGTCTGTAGGTTTTTTCCAGTCAAACTGTCCTAGGAAAAACGGTTCTTCGTATCCCGGCAAAAGTCCTTGAAAATAAATCGGCAGATTTTTGCCAGATTCAAGAATTTTATAAAGAGCTACTTCCAAGGTTTCTGTTGGCCACCCGAGATTACTCACGGCGACAAATTTCAGTTTTCCGGGAACGGACACAATCAGAGAATTCAGCAATAAATGTACGGCTTCAAAAAGATTTTGAGCAGTTACGTAGCGGTGGGGAGCGTGAACGTTGACAGTTTTACCTTGCTCTACTTTTTTGGACATTTGCTCGCAGAACAAGCTATTTTCCAACATATGAGTAAAGCGAACCATCCCGTAAGTGACATTTCCTTCTTGAGCTGCTTTGGCAAATTGCCATTCGGCAAACTTCTTCGAGGCGGCGTAAACTTCGGTGGTAAAATATCGAGATGTTTTGCCTGTAGAAGAGAATACGCAGTGTTCTACGCCGTATTCTTCGCAGAGTTGAATGACGTGTTTACATCCTAACAGGCTGGTTGTAACTGTTTCTCGGATTTTGATTTCAGCTAGTCCGGGTTGACGTTGGGCCGCTAGGTGAAAAACAATTGCTGGTTTTTCTACCTCAAATATGTGTTTGAGCGCGTCGAGGTTGCGAATGTCAACGGCATAGAAAGTTACAGCACCTTCTTGGGTAAAAAGCGGCAGCTTTTCTTCGGGGTTTTGACATCGGGCGTTGTCTGCGGAAATGATGTTTGTTGCGCCTAGTTCGAGGAGTTTTTCAATTAAGAAACGACCGACACATCCTTCTCCGCCAGTGATGAGGATGGTTTTTCCTTTGATTTTGCGACTGACTGCGGATGCGTAGAGGTGAATAGTGCGATCGCGCACGTCGCTAAAAGGTTCGCTTTCTAATTGTCCGTCGGCTTGATAGCCTGCGATTAGCTGTGCGGTGAGAGTTTGTAAAGACGCGAGGATTTCAGGATCTTGGGGCTCCGGCGAACCGGGCGGAACTAGCTGCTGGATGCGCTCAATTATTTCCGCTTTGCTGGCACCTTCAAAAACTTCTCTTTGGTTAAATGCACTCTTCACTTTTTTTGCTCCTTTAAATTCTAGAAATACCGTTACTGATAAGCGACTTGTTAAACAAATTTTCGAGGGACAGAATCTTTAAAAGTCTGCTTGGTTTTAGGATTTTTTAGACTGAAAGCTACTTAATCGGAAAGACACGCGATCTGCTATGCTTGTAGTTTTATTAAGCGCTTTTTTAACCTGCTTACTTCTGCCATCGGCAAATATCGGCAAAGTCGGAATGTGCTCTCTCCAAAATTTGTCAATACCACTATATACTTAAATTGCTGAGTGTTGGCAATACTCCGAACATATCTTTACTGTTTCTTTGCAATAACCTACGAGTTTTCACGCAATTTTAAAGTTTATGTAAAGTAGGGTCTAGGTTTAAAAAACTTAACAATACACTCGACCTTGATTATAGCATTTTACTTTTTAAGTAAAATGTATTTTTGGTTACTAAATATAGTTTAATTTTAAGTAAAAATACGCAGCACAAAAGCCCACATCAAATATTTGCGTCTGCTGAAAAGATTGCTACTTGATGGGTGGGGTAGTGCTGTGGCTACCCCTGTATGTGTGTTGCTACTAGGCGCGAACGATGCGTTCTTTTTTGCTGCCTTCAAAGCCACGAGCATCCCCAACATCGTAGCCTCCTGTCCGCAAGCGGCGGTCTAAATCGCTAGCTTCGGGAGAAGTTTTTGCTGCTTCTTCGATCGTCACTCTGCCTTCAAGCACCAGTTTGTAAAGACCCTGGTTGATAATCTGCATTCCTTCGTAAGTATCATGTTCCATTAATCGGAAAGCTTCATCATCAGCACCTTTCATCAAGTAATCGTGCATGGCAGGTGTATTCACCAAAATATCGTGAACTGCTACCCGACGGTTGTCAACTGTTGGCAGCAAAAGTTGGGCAATTACCGCTACTAAAGAATCGCAAATTTGAATCCGCATCGCCTGTTGTTCTTCTGGTGGGTAGAGGTTCAACAACCGATTAATAGCGTTAATGGCGCTGCGAGTGTGGAGAGTTCCCAATACTAAGTGACCAGTTTGAGCTGCTTGCAACGCTGTATTGATTGTAACGCGATCGCGCATTTCCCCGATCAGAATCACATCGGGGTCTTCCCGCAAAACAGCCCGCAAAGCCTGTTGAAACTCGTGGGTATGCAAGCCGACTTCCCGCTGGCTAACCAAGCATTTTTTAGAAGGGTGAATGAATTCGATCGGGTCTTCAATGGTAACTACGTGCTTTTGCTCCATCTGATTGAGATGGTCGATCATCGCAGCTACGGTTGTCGATTTCCCCGAACCGGTAGGCCCCGTAACTAATATTAATCCCTGCGATCGCAAAATGATACTTTTGAAAACTTCTGGCAACCTCAAGGAATCGATAGTAGGTATTTCCAAACTGATCAACCGCAATACTATGGCACCGCCACTGAGGGACTCAAAACAGTTTAGCCGACACCGCACGAAGCCAGGGTAAAAAATTGCTGAATCTAATTCCTTGGTAGTTGCAAACTGTTTTCGCTGTTCGGGGGTGAGAATTTCGGCTAGGTACTGTTCAAAAATTTCTGGCGTTACTTTGGGGTGGGTGGTTGCTACTTGCATCACGCCACGAATCCGAAATCGAGGTACTTGGCCTACTCGAATGTGAATGTCAGAAGCCGAGGCACTATGGGCATCTCGGACCATTTGTTCGATCGTACTGACGGGTGTCTCAACAGAAGACCGCTGCTGGGCCGGAGGGGGCGCACTCGGCGCGGGTGCAGGAGGCGGCGCGGGAGTTGCAGCCAAAGGCGGGGGCGGGGGCGGTGTTCGGCGGGCTTGAGCCTCTGGTCGAAGGGGTGTAGGATTGTTTAATGGGTTCATTTTTTTGTCTCCAGTCAATGTAGATTTATTGCGAAAAAATGCCCGATTTCTAATCTTATCGCTCGCAGCTAATTCGGTGTTAAATGCTGAGAATATTTTACAATTAGGCTTGATGGGGCGATCGAGTAATTAACAATTTAAACTCCTATGAACATCGGTCACAAAATCGCCGACTGGCTCGAAAATCGCGCTGTTACCCCCGCCTACGCGGGTTGGCTGCTGTCGGGGATGACGGTTTTCTTTTTTGGGTCGGCGACTAATACAATGTCTGGGTGGCTGTACGTGCTCAGCGGTGGGGGTTTGGCGCTGTTGGGAGTAGCGGCCGTTTTGCCGGGAAAATCGCTCCGTTCCTTGGAAGTCCGTCGCCGCCCGATCGAACCGGTAAGTGCGGGCGATCGAATCACCGTCGAACTAGAAATCGAAAATAGCGCCCGCCAACCTAAGACTCTGTTGCAAGTGCTAGACATCTTGCCGTTTGTATTGGGAGAACCCGTCGTCCGCCCGATCGAAGTCATAGAGCCTAACAGTATATACAGGGATACATACTATTTAGAAGTGCGGCAGCGCGGGGTCTATCGGTGGCAAGAGGTAAACTTGAGGACGGCGGCACCTTTAGGGTTGTTTTGGTGCCGGCGCAGCCGCCCAGTCAAAGCGGTGGCGGTTGTGTATCCACAAGTTTTGCCGTTGAGCACTTGTCCTTTGATAGATCGCATCGGCCAAGAAGACAGCCCGCAATTTTACAATCGCAGTCGATCGCAAACTGCTACCGAAGGCCTCACCCGCAATCTCAGACCTTACCGCCACGGAGACCCCACCCGCCTAATTCACTGGCGCACCAGCGCCCGCTACGGAGAACTGCGGGTGAGAGAGTTAGAAGTTGCCGCCGGCGGTCAAGAAATTATTATTGCTCTCGACAGCGCTGCGGCGTGGAAGCCAGAAGAATTTGAACGAGCCGTGACAGTAGCTGCGTCTCTTTACTTCTATGCTAGCAAGCGCCTGTTAAACGTCAAACTTTGGACTGCCGGGACTGGACTCGTATCGGGGAACCGGGTAGTTTTGGAAACTTTAGCGGCGGTTAATGCTGGAGAAGATGCGGTTGAGAATCGGCCGAAACTGCCGATAATTTGGCTGACTCAAAACTCTGCAACTTTAAGCACTCTTTCCCTAGGCAGCCGCTGGGTACTCTGGCCGTTGGCAACTGCTGAAACAGGCGAAAAAATGTTAGTCAAACATGAGTTACCCGGTTTAGAAATTCGCTCCGGCCGACCCTTAGAACTTCAGTTACAAGATCCTCTGGAAAGAGCGATTAGTTATTAAAACAGTCCCCGCAAGCTTTTCTGGAAAGAGCGATTAGTTATAAAAATTAACTTCATGAGTTTTTAGGTATCAGAAACTTTTTCTCTTTTAGATCGCATATTTTGGGCGGCTTAAGAGTGCCCACCACAATATTTTAATTCTAGAGAGATAGTTTAATTTAAATGGCGATCGGCTCGAATCGAACTCTTTGCCTGACAAAAAAATCTCAATCCCTATCACTCTATAGTGTCGGGGAGAATTTCGACTACATACTCCGGTACATATTCGGGTCGATTTTCGGATCGATTCGGGGGCACATTCTGGGACACCTTCTCCGCTGGATGTTCGTGCCTGACTCGCCGGATCGGGAGATTTGCAATTAGTGCTGTGGCCCGCTGGTCGCTCTCCAGCGAGAACTCAGACCCGGTGGTATCAATTTCCACGTAGCGAGATACCACCTCTAGAATTTCTCGGCGCATCGACTCAACCATTTCTGGGCTGAGTTCTGAGCGGTCGTGGGCTAGAACCAGTTTGAGGCGCCGTTTTACCTCGTCGCGGCTGTTGTCAGGGGTGCGCGGGAAAAGTCGTTCGAGAAGTGTATATATCATGGGTACGGCTGGTTTGTCAAGGGTTAGGCATAGAAAAGGTCATACCATTTTCGATTTTCGATTTTCGATTTTCGATTGGGAAACCACTGATTCCCGTCTGGTTTGGAGCGGGCCTACAGTTTCATTGTTTTTGGGAACTGGTGTCACTGGGAGAAAATTTGGGGTAGTTTTTGTGATGCGGTCGCTGCTTTTAAAGATCGATAGCCAATGAGCACATCACATAATTTTAGTATTTAAGAACTTGCGGAGGCGAGTAAAGAAGTTTTCCCGACGGGGATTGAGATCTAGAAAATCAACTTTTTCGCCTTCTAAGCGGCGGGCAATATTGTCGAAGGCAGTTCCAGCTAAAGAGGCCGTTTCCGACAATACTAATGGTTCGCCTCGGTTGGTGGAAACGATGACGCGCTCGTCGTCGGGAACGACGCCTAACAGCGAAATGGCGAGGATTTCCCGCACGTCTTGCACCGACATCATATCATTTGCCAGCACCATTGCGGGTCTGATCCGGTTGACGATTAGGTTGATTTTCTTGACGTTGTTGGCTTCCAGCAGACCGATGACTCGATCGGCATCGCGGACAGCAGCGATTTCGGGAGTGGTGACAATTATCCCTTCTTGAGCCGGCGCGATCGCATTTTGAAAACCTTGTTCAATTCCAGCAGGAGAGTCGATCAAAATATAGTCATATTTTGGTCCCAACATCCCCACAAGCTGCTTCATTTGCTCGGCGCTGATGGCATCTTTCATCCGAGTTTGGGCAGCCGGCAACAGCACCAAGCGCGGCTGGCGCTTATCTTTCACCAAAGCTTGCTCTAACCGGCACTCTCCTGCGAGAACTTCTAATGCCGTGTAAACAATCCGATTTTCTAAGCCCAGCAGCAAGTCTAAATTTCTGAGACCGAAATCGGCATCAATTACGGCAACGTTGCGCCCCCGCTTAGCTAAAGCCATGCCGAGATTGGCTGTGGAGGTGGTTTTTCCTACCCCGCCTTTCCCTGATGTAACAACAATAATGCGAGCCATAAGCGATTTTAGATTTATTGGGAATTGGTGATTGGGAATTAGTAATTAGTAATGGGTAATTGGTAATTAGTAATTGGTAATTGGTTTTCTTGTTGATTGATAATTAGCAATTATTCTTGGGTAATTGGGCAGCAATCTGTTATTCAGTGAATTAACTCAAAACTATCCTTGTAACACTAATCCTCTATTAATTGGCACTTAAATTTTAAATCCTCCTTTAGTGACTGATTTAGCCAAGGCAAAAATTATCCAGTGCAGATTTAAAGATAAATAGTATTACCAATTACTCATTACTCATTCATAATTACCAATTACCAATTACCAATTACCAATTATCGATTACTCATTACCCCCGACTAACTGCGATTTGTCAAAATCAGAGGCTCTACCGATCCGAATCCCTTGCGGCGTCACATAGGCGACTTCCGGGAAAAACTGAGCGGGTGAGGTTTCTGGGCCTCTGGCAACATACTTAGCAATCCTAATCACCATCGGTTCCATCTGCAAGGTCATAATCACGCTTTTGGTGTTGCCACCGGCACCGGCGTGCACGACTCCCCGCAAACGGCCCCAAACTAGGATATCGCCTCCGGCGATGACTGAGCCGCCTGGATTTACGTCTCCCAAAAGTACGACGGTGCCCGGATGGCGAATTTCTACGCCCGATCGCACTGTCATCTGCAAATATAAAGGTTCCGCCAGCGATTGCGGTTTTTCAGCGGCGGCTTTATTCAGGGAAGAAACCGGAGGCTGCTGTTCTACACAATAGCCTGCCGTTGCTGCTGCTACGGCGGTTTGGCGGCGAGTGGTGTGGACTCGTTTGAGTTGCAGTTCTACTTCGGAGAGGGCATCGGCGATTTCTTGCAGTTGGCGGATATCTAAAAGTCGATCGCTCCCCATCAATTGTACTTCTGCGTTTGGCGGCCAAAAGCGTTCTCCTGCATTCAGCCTGACTTTTAGCTGCTGCCAAAGTTCAGTCCAAGTCGAGGCGGAGGCTGTTGCGGGTTCGTTATTGGTTTCGGGGGGGAGTAGCAACAGTAGCTGTCCATCTTCGGTTTTGAGTCGGACTTGCAGCTCCAAGCTGACTTCGGGTGTTGATTGAGGGGCGGCAGCAGCGGCTGCGGCGGAGGCATCGGGTGTCATGGGACAGTTTGATATCGGGTAGGGACAGGTTAACATCAATATTAGCCTGACTCGTCTTTTGCCTCAGCATTTGGGAGGAAAAGTCTTGTTTTTTTATTTTTAACGACAGCTAGGGCAATTCTCTTTCGTTTGTCAACAAGATTTTGTTTTAATGAACCGCAGAGAGCGCAGAGGGGACAGAGAAAGAGAATTAAGAGTTCCGAAGAGAGAATGAGAGAAGTTCACAAATTTGGTATCGATTGTGAACGAGATTTTGTTTTAATGAACCGCAGAAGGCGCTGTTGACACAGAGAAAGAAAATTAAGAGAAGAGATAAAGAAAGAACTTGACAAGTTGGGGATCGATTGTTACACACGCAGATAAGATGCAGATAGAAATAATTTTGAATTCTCTAGCGCTTACTAATTATTAATTGTCAATTACGTTATGCAGCAAATAGAACATTATCGCGGCAGTCTTCTCGGCTTAGCAGTTGGCGATGCTCTCGGAACAACTTTAGAGTTTTGTCGCCCTGGAACGTTTGCGCCTATTAACGATATGGTTGGCGGCGGCCCGTTTCGACTGCAACCGGGCGAGTGGACGGACGATACTTCGATGGCACTTTGTTTGGCTGAAAGTTTGATTGAGAAAGAAGGTTTCGATCCAGTCCATCAGTTAGAAACATATTTGCGGTGGAAGCGAGAGGGACATTTGAGCAGCACTGGTGAATGTTTTGATATTGGCAATACAGTTCAACAAGCACTTTGGAAGTTTGAAGATACAAGAAAACCTTACGGCGGTTCTACCGATGCTGGGACTGCTGGCAATGGTTCGATTATGCGCTTGGCTCCCGTGCCTTTGTTTTATGCTACAAATCCTTTGGAAGTCATAGAAAAATCAGGAGAAAGTTCGAGAACTACTCACGCTGCTGCTACTTGTGTGGATGCTTGCCGTTATTTTGGTGCTTTAATTGCGGGGGCTGTGAATGGAGTTGCTAAAGATGTGTTGCTTTCGGAAAGATATTGTCCGATTTCGGGATATTGGGCAGAAAATCCCCTGGTAGCAGAGATTGATGAGATTGCGGCGGGTTCTTTTAAACGGCGACAAGCTCCTGAAATCAAAGGTACTGGTTATGTTGTCAAGTCTTTAGAGGCGGCGCTTTGGGCGTTTTACAACAGTTCTTCTTTTGCTGAAGGCTGTTTGTTGGCTGTGAATTTGGGCGACGACGCGGATACCACTGGTGCGGTTTACGGACAGTTGGCGGGGGCTTTTTACGGAGAATCTGGTATACCGGAAAAATGGATCTCGCAATTGGCGTATCTCCCTTTAATTGAAGCTTTTGCCGAACAACTCTGGACTTTATCTCGATCGAGTTGAATATTTACCACAGTTTGCCACTGCATGACAACAGAGTAATCGGTCATCGGTAATTGTCAACCGCTAAAGTGCCACTAATGATTACTGACTAATAACTGCAAAACTTCTTGACTTTTGCAGCAAATTGTGTGTAGCTGATGTACTCCCCATCTTTCTAAAAAAAAGATTAATTTACAAATCTTAATTTTTGATTAAATTTAGTATTATAATCTTGGTAACTTCCAACTAAGTATTTTTTCTCACTATCATGATAGCGGATCAATTTCCTTGGCTGACCGCAATTGTCATCCTACCCCTCCTAGCTTCCCTCGCCATCCCTTTTCTGCCCGATACAGACGGCAAAACAGTGCGCTGGTATGCCCTAGGCGTAGGCATTGCAGATTTTGTATTAATGTGCTGGGTGTTTTGGACTCATTACGATCCAAGCATCTCTAGTTTCCAAATCGTAGAACAATATTCCTGGATACCTTCTTTAGGTCTCAACTGGTCTGTTTCCGTTGACGGACTGTCAGTTCCGCTGGTACTGTTGGCGGGATTGGTGACGACTCTATCTATTTTTGCTGCCTGGGAAGTCGATCGCAAGCCACGACTCTTCTACTTCCTGATGCTGGTGATGTACTCCGCACAAATAGGAGTGTTCGTCGCCCAAGACATCATGCTACTGTTCATTGTCTGGGAACTAGAACTAATTCCGGTGTACCTCCTCATCTCGATTTGGGGCGGACAAAACCGCCGCTACGCAGCTACCAAATTCTTGATTTACACCGCAGGCGCTTCCATCTTTATTTTGATAGCTGCCTTAGCAATGGCATTCTACGGCGGAGGCACCCCCACCTTCGACATGGTAGAACTAGGCTTGAAGGATTACCCACTCGGTTTAGAATTACTGCTTTATGCGGGATTGCTGATTGCCTTCGGTGTGAAACTGGCGATTTTCCCCTTCCACACTTGGCTACCTGATGCCCACGGTGAAGCATCTTCTCCCGTGTCGATGATTCTGGCCGGCGTATTGCTGAAAATGGGCGGATACGGACTGATTCGCCTGAATTTGGAACTTCTTCCCCAAGCACACGTTTACTTTGCACCGATTATGGCGGTGCTCGGCGTGGTCAACATTATCTACGGCGCGCTGAATTCCTTCGGCCAATCGAACATGAAGCGCCGCCTAGCGAATTCGTCGATTTCTCACATGGGATTCGTGTTGTTGGGTATTGCTTCCTTCACGGATTTGGGAATCAACGGGGCGCTGTTGCAAATGATTTCCCACGGTTTAATCGCCTCAGTATTGTTTTTCCTGGCTGGCGTTACTTACGATCGCACCCATACAATGATCATGGACGAGATGGGCGAGATTGGGAAAGTCATGCCGAAAGTGTTTGCCTTGTTTACCGCAGGCGCGATGGCATCTTTGGCACTCCCCGGAATGAGCGGTTTTGCTAGCGAATTGTCAGTGTTTGTGGGCGTCGCAACTAGCGATATGTACAGCGGTTCTTTCCGCGCGGTGACAGTGTTCCTGGCTGCTGTGGGACTGATTTTGACGCCGATTTATTTGCTCTCGATGCTGCGACAGTTATTTTACAACTGTGGGACACTAGCGGCTTGCGACATTGAAGATCTAAATTTGCAGAATCAGAGAAACAATCTGGATGAAGCGGTTTGTTTCGGTAATAGTTGCGTTTTGCCTGGTGATGCACCGTTTATTGATGCTAAACCTCGGGAAGTGGCAATCGCATTTTGCTTTTTGATACCGATTGTCGGCATTGGTTTTTATCCCAACATGGCGATGCAAGTCTACGATGCGAAGACTGTGGCGGTGAACGCAGAAGTCCGCCAATCTTACATCCAAATCGCTCAAGACAATCCTGAGATTTATGCGAAGGGATTTTTGCTTCCCAAAATTGCCCAAGCTCCAAAAGTGCCGACTTTGGGCAAAATTACCGGGTCTGAATCTGCATCGGTTTTTGGCATTGTCAAATAATTTTATCGAATTCTGTTTGTGTTGAAAATTGGGCGATCGCTTTTGTCAAAGGGCGATCGCTTTTTTCTTATCGCTGAATTTCTGAAATAATTTGCGCCAGATTCTCCCTAGCATATCCCACCTCAAGAATGGATTTATCCTCCAGCTCAGAGGCAACTTTATTCAAGATATTTAGCGGTTCTTCAGAGCCTGTCGTCTTCACAAACAACACTTGCAACCGAGTTTTTACTAATGCTAAAATAGAGCGACTTCCCTCGCCTTTATCCCCTTTCCGTTTAGCAATATTGATGCTCAATTTGTGAGTTTTCAACAGCCCCCTTCTTTCTATTCCTTGCGTCTTAACCGTCTCCAAAACCTCCGCTCGAATCTGATCGACTAATCGGTCGGTCACATATTGCACGATCAAAGGCTGAAGAATAAAAACAGTTTCCCCGCCCTCACTAATTTTGTCAATCAGCGAGCGACGACCCAGAGAATCGAGATTTTTCAGCAAATCTGAAAACGATGAATTGACCAACATCTGCTCTCGTAAAGTCGCCAGGGAAATCGGGCTTTGAGCAATAGCAATCCAGTAGGCAATCTCTTGTTCTGAACTCGACATTCTATCGAACTGCTGCGCCAGCAAATTGCTGATATGTTCTTCAATAAATAACGCCGTTGCTTCCAAAAGCTTTAAAACATTTCCCTCGAAAAACTCGTTAATTGTTGTCGCTACAATCTTTAATGCTAACAGATTGCCTCCGTACCGGGATAACAAGATTTTCAACTCTTGATCTTGAGCCGACAAACCTTTTTCTTGAAAAATTTCCCGCGCTATTTCCGAGGAAATAGCAGGTTTTAAAGACCGCACTTTTTCTCCCGCCAGCAAAGCCAGTTCCGTAGGCTCTTCCGAACTAACTAGCAGTAAACAGCTATTATGATTGACCTCACAGAGCCGCACAATTAAATCTCGATATCCTTCGTAGCCTTCGCGGTAGTGTCCCGCTAATTCTTCGGGTCGGAGAACCGCTTCAAAATCGTCTAAAATTACCAGACAGCGGTGTTTTCGCAAATACTCGACCAAACGCGAAATTTTGCTGTTGAGGTCGATCCTCTTCGAGGGTTCCGCTAACGGCACATCGGGTTTTTGTTGGTTAGAAAAAAGTTGAATTAAGCTCCCTAGGAAGTCGGATGGTGCGGGTGTCGATCGCAGCGATCGCCAAATCACAAAATCAAACTCATTCTGTACCTGTTTTGCCAACTGCACCGACAGAGTTGTTTTGCCGCTACCAGCCAAACCAAGCAGCGCTATTAGGCGACAATTATCTGATACAATCCACTGCTTTAAAGTAGTTAATTCTTCAGTCCGTCCGTAAAAAACCGAAACATCCGGTGCTTGACCCCAATCTTCCTGTCGGTGTCCAATCGCCATCTTCAATAGAGAGCCTTTACCTCCACTAAAATCGCTCGTTCCCTGATCGATGTGGTATGAAAACAGCAACTGATGCCTCAATTCCGAAAGCTTTCCAGGGCCGTTCCCCCCGATCTGAAACTTTTTGTAAACTTCGCCAAGTCTTTTGCGAACGGCGATGTCGCTAATGCCAAGCTTTGTGGCGATCGTCGCTGTAGATTGACCGTCGAGAGCCATAAACACAGTTTCTAACTCGGCATCTGTGACACCGCGCTGTTTGGCGATCGTTTGCACAAAGTTTTGAGGAATCGGAGTAGTCAAGGTAGGAATCTCGTCTATACTAAAAATCTATCTTCTATTATATTGTGTGAGTTCTCGCGGGCGAGCAATTGAATCGAATCTACCAAAGTTCAGCTTGCTTTTTGTTGTTTGGGCAGTTTTAGATATTTATACCCAATTATCTATTGTGATATCAGTTTAAAAAAATGCAACTCTAGGCCCATACTCCAAACCAATACACAATCAGTCATTCCCAATTCTTTAATTCTTTAATCTAAGATGGTATGAGAAACGGGGAGTTAATCTGCATTAATTGTTGCTATTTCCTACCCGTAAAACCTATTGTAGGGCTTGCTGAATAATCGAGTGCATATTGCGTCGCGAAAGGTTTCGAGCGCGTGATCGAGAATAAAGTGCAAG